>CANNLB010000011.1 GCA_947505565.1 Acidobacteriota bacterium
GAACCGATCGCGCATGTTGCGCGAAGTGACCAAGTGGCCTTCCTTACCAACGAAGGGCGACGTGTTGATCATGAACAACATGGCGATCGTCGGTTCGTCGATTTGGATGCGGGGGAGAGCTTCGGGGTTTTCGGCGCTGGAGACGGTTTCGCCGATGGTGATGCCTTCGACGCCGGAGATGGCGAGGATGCTGCCCGGGGTGGCGATGGTCTCGTCGACACGCTTCAGCCCTTCAAACGTATACATCCGGGTGATGCGTGTTTTTTGGATGGTGCCGTCGAGTTTACAGATAGAAACGTCATCGCCGGTGCGCAGGGTGCCATTGAAAACGCGACCAATGGCCAAACGGCCGAGGTATTCGCTGTAGTCAAGGTTAGCGACCATCAATTGCAGGGTTCCTTCCGGATCGCCCTTGGGTGCCGGAATGGTATTGATGACGGTTTCAAAGAGAGGCTTGAGATCGAGGGCCGGTACGGCGAGATCGAGAGTGGCGATGCCGGCCTTACCGTTCGTGTAGACGATCGGGAATTCGAGCTGCTCTTCGGAGGCGTCGAGATCGATGAACAGGTCGAAGACCTCGTTCAGAACTTCCTGGATACGCGCATCGGGACGATCGATCTTGTTGATGACGACGATGGGCTTCAAGCCCGCTTCGAGTGCTTTCATCAAGACATAACGGGTCTGCGGAAGGGGACCTTCCGAAGCGTCGACGAGAAGGACGACGCCATCGACAATCTTCAACGCCCGTTCGACTTCGCCGCCGAAGTCGCTATGACCCGGGGTGTCGCAGATGTTGATCTTGTATTCCTTGTAGCGAACACCAGTGGTTTTCGCGAGAATTGTAATCCCGCGCTCCCGCTCGAGCTCGTTCGAGTCCATCGCGCGATCTTCCGTCGCTTCGTTGGCACGATAAATGCCGCTCTGTTTGAACATAGCGTCCACGAGCGTCGTCTTGCCATGATCAACGTGGGCGATGATGGCGATATTTCTGGTTAGTTCTTGAGACAACCCTACCATTCTCGCACGTTACGCACGATTTCTCACCTTTGTCGATTGTAACTCCTTTGAAAACAAAGCATTTCCCATAAGATCCCGCAAGGTGACGGTCAAAGCGCGGGTTTTGGCGGATACTTCGACGTCGCCGAAGAACTGCATTCCGGCGCTGGGCGGCAGATTCGCCTCGCCTTTGGGCGGTGCTTTGGCGTAGACAACTTCGATGCCGAAGGTGTCGTCGGTTTGGCCGGGGCCGAAAGTGCCGGCGTTTAGTGGGCCGGCGATGAACTCCCAGAAGGGGTTGAAGTTCTTGTATTGGGCGCGATCGGGATGGTAGTGATGGGCGGCGGTGTAGTGAACGTCGGCAGTGAGCCAGACGGTGTTCTGGATGCCGGCTTGTTTAATGCCGGTGAGGAGCCGCGCCATTTCGATTTCGCGGCCGAGGGCGGGGCCGTTGCCATTGGCGGTGGCTTCAAAGCTGGACCGCTTCTGGTCGTCTCGGCCGTCGGGGACGAGTAGGCCGATGGGCATGTCGGCGGCGATGATCTTCCAAACGGCTTTCGATTCGCGGAGGCCTTTGAGGAGCCAGTCGACTTGGGGGCGACCGAGGAAGGCGGTCTCGGCTTCTTCGCGGTTAAAGGTATTGGGGCCGCGATAGCTTCGCATATCGACGACGAAGACATCGACGAGAGGGCCGTAAGGGATATGGCGATAGACCTTGGAACCCGCACCGATGGGGGCGTATTCGCGGAAGGCGCGTTCGCCGCGGGCGATGAGCAGGGGAACGCTTTTTTCCTTGTAGCGGGCGTCGTCGCGGATGTCCTTCGAGTCTGACCAGTTGTTCATCACCTCGTGGTCGTCCCATTGCCAGATTTGTGGAACTTCGCTGTGGAAGCGGCGAACATTGGCGTCCATGAGGTTGTAGAGATGGGCGCCGCGGAATTCGGCGAGGGTTTCGGCCACCTTGCTTTTGGCTTCCGTGGTGACGTTGCGCCAGAATGTGCCGTCTTTGAGTTTCACTTCGGCGGGGACGGGTCCATCGGCGTAAATGGTGTCGCCGGAGTGGATGAAAAAGTTCGGCTGCGTCTTGCGCATGGTCTCGTAGATTTTCATGCCGCCGAATTCGGGATTGATGCCCCAGCCCTGGCCGACGGTGTCGCCACCCCAGCAGAAGCGGACGTCGCCGCGGCCGGGGGTGGAGAACGAACCGGTGATGGGGGCACTGACGGCGCGGGTGTCGAGATCTTCGAACGTCACTTCATAAATTATTTTTTGCCCATCTGGGAGCCCTTCGAGAGGGATGCGTCCGGTGAAATCGGAGACATCGAGGCAGTAGGGTCCGGGGACGACGGTTCGTTCGCCGCGATCCGAAGTTCCCCAGCTAACGCGCATCTTCGAAGGCCGGTCGGCTCTGCTCCAGACGAGAGCGGTACCGGAGTGAACGTCGCCGACCGAGGCACCTTGCTCGGTGAGGGGCCGGGCCTGTAAGAGGGCTGGAACGCCGAAGGTTAGGGGGAACAAATCGCGTCTTCTCATCATTTGCAGCATCGCACACCGCTGGGACTGCAATAATGAAGTTATGGTTAAACCCGCAGGTCTTCCGATCGTAGTTATTGTCGGGCGGCCTAACGTCGGCAAATCGACGTTTTTTAATGCCGTTACTGGGACCCGTCGCTCGATCGTTCACGATGAGCCGGGCATTACGCGAGACCGCATCAGTGGCATCACGACGCATCGCGGCCGTAAATTCGAAATTATTGATACGGGGGGAATCATTCCGGACGATCACGACCTGATCCCTTCGGAGATTCTGAAGCAGGCTAAGTTCGCGTTGGATGCGGCGTCTTGGGTGGTGTTCCTGATTGACGGAAGGACGGAGATCACGTCGGCGGACCGCGATTTGGCGAAGATGCTGAAGAAGTTGGGTAAGCCGGTGGTGCTGGCGGTGAATAAGATCGACACCGAGAAGAGCCACAAGCTGACGATGGGCTTTTATGAGTTGGGTATCGAGCCGCTGTTCGCCGTATCGTCGGAGCATAAAGTGGGGATCCACGAACTGCTCGACTACGTGACCGAAGACTTCCCCATCGAGCAGAAGGTGGAGGTGGGCGACGAAGAGCCGGCGGACGTGAAGAAGATCAAGGTGGCGATCATCGGGCGGCCGAATGTCGGCAAGTCGACGTTGATCAACGCGGTGGTGGGGTCGGACCGGAGTATTGTGAGTCCGGTGGCGGGGACGACGCGGGATTCAGTTGACGAAACAGTTCACCACGGCGGAACAGATTTTGTGTTCGTGGATACGGCGGGTATCCGGCGGAAAGGGAAGACGGTTGCCGATGCCGAAAAGCTCAGTGTCGTGATGGCGCAGCGGAACATCCGCATGGCCAACGTGGCACTGATCATCATCGACGCCAGCGAAGGGATCATGAACATGGACGCGCATATCGCCGGGTATGCCCATGAGGCGGGTCGGGCGATTATCATCGTCGTAAACAAGTGGGATATCGCGCCAAATAAGAAAAAGGCGGACTTTGAGCAGAAGCTGCGCGACGAGTTGAAGTTTCTGGAGTTTGCCCAGATTGCGTTTATTTCGGCGAAGAACAATTTGGGGATTACGCAGCTTTACGACATGATCGAGCTGGCGTATAAGTGGTCGAACCATCGGGTGACAACGGGCGAACTGAATCGGTTCTGCGCGATGGTGGAGTTGAAGCCGGATACGAAGATCAAGTATGTGACGCAGGCATCGCTGCGGCCGCCAACGTTTGTGGTGTTTACGGATCGGCGAGAAATGCACTTTTCGGCGGAACGGCAGCTCGTAAATCTGTTCCGGAAACACTTCGGGTACATTGGGACGCCGATTGTAATTAAGCACCGGCCGGCTCCGAAGCGGAAGCCGAAGGCGTAGGGATGGCGTACGTGCTGTACGCGCTACTGGGCGATGGTCGGCCCCCCAGTGGGCCTTACGTTGCCCTACAACGCGCTCTGTGGCTTCAGCCGACCTTCCGCACCACAAAAGCTAACGGCGGAGCTTGCAGGGCGAGCGGCAACGCTTTCTGAAGGGCAGCAGATTCCGTTTGTCGAAGGGGGTCTTTCGGCGGGGCGGGCTGCCGGATGACAACGGTGTGGCACGAGGGCGAAGTGGTGACTCCATCGACGAGGCGCTTCGCTTGCTCGGGGCAGTCTGGCAGGGTGAGCAAGACGAGTTCGACAGTGTCGGCCTGGGCCGGCACCGTCGAACAGGACTTTGGCTGGGGGGCGACTAGCTTTGCCCCGCCGCCATCGCCAACTTTTCGGTGACGATTTTCGGCTCCAGGCCCGCTTTGGCCAAGGCGGCATAGACGACGAAGCCGACAACGAAGCTCGCCAGGGCGAGCGGTTCGACGCCGAGCTTTAGGCCCAGGGCCGGGGAGATGCCGACGACGAAGCCGATGGCCCAAGCGCCGTAGCCGGCCCAGTTGATGCCTTCCCGCGGGCCGGCCCACTTGCCGCCACTCAGCAGATAGTCGGCGACCATGGCTCCGCAGATGGGCCCGAAGGAGGCACCGACCAAGCCGAAGACACCGGGGAGATCAGCGGCCACGCCGGTGCCGGCGAGGACGAGCGCGATAGTGACGCCGACCAAGGTCGACAGAGAACGGGAGACGCCGGGCAGCATCGTGGCGAAACTATTGCCAGCGATGAAGGCGCAGAAGCAGGCGGGAACGATGGAGGCCAGGGCGAAGAGCAGGAACATGGAAGAGGCCATGGTGCCGCCCATGGAGCCGATGACGGCGTCGTAGCTGTAGCTGGTGATCGCGGGGTTCAGGGCCCTCGCACCGGCGACAGACAAGAGAGGCAGGCCGCCCGCGATGAGGATGGCTCCAGCGATGCCGACGAGGCCGCCCATGCGGACGTCCTTGCCATTGCGGGAGTTCATGCCGAAGTCGACGCCGGCCGCACCGGCGGTGGCGAAGAAGCCGATGACGGTTTGGAGGATGGTGGCGACGGCGCCCCAGGTGTCGGTCTGGGTGGGGACCGGGTGCTGGCTAATGCCCCCCTGAACGCGGAAGAAGACGACGAGAATCATGAGCAGGGGAATGGCGTTGAGGAAGAGAGAAGCCCGGGCTACGTATTGGATGCCGAGAATGCCGATAGAACCCATGAGGTAGGTCCAGAGGGCGGCGACAATCCAGAAGGTCGGGGAGCCGGGGGTGGCATCCATGCCGAGGCCCATCAGGATGAATCGTGTGGAGGTAAAGGTGCCGACGGCAAACCAGCCAACTTGCAACAGACCCATGAAGAGTCCGGGCAAGGGGTAGCCGCCGAGGGTTCCGAAGGTGGAACTGCCGATGACGTAGAGCGGGTAGCCGGTCTTCATGCCAAGCATGCCGGGCACGTAGTAGAAGAGGGCATAGCAGATGAGGCCAGCGGCGGCGAGGGCGGCGATGCAGGCTCCGAGGCTGGCCCGGTCGATCGTACCTTGGGCCATCGTCTGATAGAACACGATCCAGAGGAACACCCCCGCGTAGGTGGGAGCGGTATTCGTGTACCACGGTGCCCGATTCGAGACGGGGTTCGGTTTGGTTTGGCTGATGTATGCAGGGAGCATGGCTGGTTATTGTATTCTCTCTGGAGACAAAGAGCGAGCACCCTCGTGGCACTCTGGAAATAGGTATGGATATTGCTACGCTACTTCGCGCTGAGATCGCTGCCCGCGGGCCACTGCCGTTCTCCCGGTTTATGGAGGTAGCGCTGTACGATCCGACGGCGGGTTACTATCGGCGGGATCACTTCGGCAAGGAAGGAGACTTCTATACCGCTGAGCAGTTGCAGCCGACGTTCGGACTGTTGCTGCGGCGGTTCTGCGAGCAGCATGGGATCACGACGATCGTACAGCCAGGCGCGGGTCGGGCGGCGTTGCGGGAGTCGTTTGCGGGGATGGAATATATTCCGCTAGACGTGGCGTATGGCAGGTGGCCGGAGTCTTTCCGGGGGATGATTTTAGCTCACGAATTTTTTGATGCGTTGGTGGTGGACGTCGCCGAGCGCGAGGGAGAGGCGTGGCGCGAGTTGCTCGTGGGGTGCGATAGCGATGGATTTATGTGGACGCCCGGGGAGGGCTTGGCGATCGAAGGAATTGATGAGCGCATCGAGCGCGTCGAACGACCGGTGGGACTGGCGACAGAGCTATCGAATATGGCCGCAAGGATGTCGAGCGGTTACCTACTGGTGCTCGACTATGGGTACACGCAGCGGGAGCAGATTCGATTTCCGCAAGGGTCATTGATGGGATACCGGAAGCATCAGGCCGTGGAGGACGTGCTCGGCAATCCGGGTGAGCAGGACATCACGGCGCATGTGCCTTTTTCGACGCTACAGGAGACGGCGCATCGACTGGGCTTTCGAACGGTGCACGAGGAATCGATGGGCTCGTTCCTTCTGCGGATCGGGGAAGCGGATCACTTTGCGTTCCTCGAGCTGGAGGGCGATGCGGCGCGGCGACTCCAGTTAAAGACTCTGTTGTTCGATATCGGCCAGAGCTTTCGGGCGTTGTTGCTGGAGAAGCCGGAACGCCCGTAAACAGGGCCCAAAAATGATTTCGGCCCCGGTGGAAGCCGGGGCCGTCTGGATGGTACGAAGTTAACTAAGTGCCGAAGAGCTGACTACTTTTTGGTAGCAACTTTCTTGGCGGGCGCGGCGGCTTTCTTGGCCGGAGCAGCGGCCTTCACCGGCGCGGCGGCTTTCTTGGCCGGAGCAGCGGCCTTCACCGGAGCAGCGGCTTTCTTGGCCGGAGCAGCGGCCTTCACCGGAGCGGCGGCTTTCTTGGCCGGAGCAGCGGCCTTCACCGGAGCAGCGGCTTTCTTGGCCGGAGCAGCGGCCTTCACCGGAGCAGCGGCCTTCACCGGAGCAGCGGCCTTCACCGGAGCAGCGGCTTTCACCGGAGCAGCGGCTTTCACCGGAGCAGCGGCTTTCTTGGCCGGAGCGGCGGCCTTTTTGGCGGGTGCGTTCTTCATTGAGTGATTCTCCAAAACATCTTTTTGGCGCTCTCCGAAGAGAACGCGGTTGTGACCATATATAAGGTTGTTCCATCCCAATGTCAAGAAAAAAAGAAAGGGAGCGGAGAGCAAGAGTGGCAAAAAGCTCAGTATTTTCGCATAAAAAACGAAAATAGTGCAGAATGTTTTTATGCACACAAAGGCACTGAGATCGTTTTGGACCAATAAACATAGGGGTTTGCTGAAAGCAGGGCTGTTGGTGATGGTCTCGCTGACGATAGGATGCGGTGGCACGAGGCAAACAAAAATTAGCCATCCGGTGGCTCGAGTTGGAACCGTGGAGGAGGGCATTGCGAGTTGGTATGGTGAGCCGTATCATGGGCGTCGCGCGGCCAATGGAGAGGTCTATGACATGGAGCAGATGACGGCGGCGCATCCGACACTTCCCTTCGAGACCTGGGTGTCGGTGCGTAACATCGGCAACCGCCAGAGCACGCAAGTGCGGATCACGGATCGCGGGCCGTTTGTGAAGGGGCGGATCATTGATTTGTCGCGCGCGGCGGCCCGTGAAATCGATCTCGTCCGGCTTGGCGTGGCGAAAGTAAAGCTGGCCGTGATCGAGCAGCCGCGCAGTTATGGGCGGGGCAAGCAGTTCACGGTGCAAGTGTCGACGGCTCGCACGCGACAGAACGCCGAGCAGCTTGAACGGCAGTTGCGCAAGAGCTATGATGCGGTAACGATTCGCTATCGCGCTCCGATGGCCAATGGCAATACTCCGGAGTCGTGGCGGATCCTCGTAGGCAGGGTGAAAGACATCAAACAGGCACAGAAGATCATGCTCGATGTGCGGCCGAAGTTCCCGAATTCATTCGTCGTGGGCTGGGATATTGACTAAGGCACCCCAGCTCCATGGGGAGATTGATTACCCCATAAGACTCCTAGCAAAAGCAGCGTGGGGCGCTGTTCTGCAGGATAAAGAAAAGTTAGAGTAATGGTTCCGAGTAAACACTAATTCATCTGAGCGGTCCTAGGCCGTTTGTTGAGGTCCTTCCATGATTCCCACGGCACAAGCTCCAGCGTTAGAACAACCACCCCTCCTGGTCGGCCAGTCGCCGCGCCTGCGGTACGTCCAGCGGATGGTGGAAAAGCTTGCGAAGGGCCGGTGGCCGGCCCTGATTCTTGGCGAGACCGGAACCGGCAAAGAAGTCGTAGCGCGTTCGATTCATTCGGCCAATCCGGCCGGCACTTTTGTGACTATCGATTGCTCGGCCTTTGTGGGCCCGTTGATGGAGAGCGAGTTGTTTGGTCATCGGCGGGGAGCATTCACGGGAGCGGATCGGGACAAGATTGGCCTGATCGAGGCAGCGGACGGAGGCACGGCGTTTTTCGACGAGATTGGGGAGATGCCGTTGGATCTGCAGGCGAAGTTGCTGCGAGTGCTGCAGGAAAAAGAGTTTCGACCGTTGGGCTCGACGGTGACGAAGCGCTCGGATTTTCGGGTCATTGCGGCGACCAATCGGGACTTGGCGAAAGAAGTGGACAAGGGAACATTCCGGCAGGACCTTTACTACCGGCTGAATGTAGTGACGTTGCGTTTGCCGCCGCTCCGCGATCGGCGCGAGGATGTGCCGGCGCTGCTGCAACATTTTCTGCGAAAGTATGGATCGAACCACAGCTTTACGCAAGAGGCGCTCGAAGCGGCGCTAGCGTACGATTGGCCCGGGAATGTGAGGGAACTGGAGAACTCGGTGCAACACATGGTGGCGATCAATACCGGGCCGTTGCTGCATCTGCGTGATTTACCTTCCGCTCTGCAAAATTTTATGGTGTCCAAGCGGCCACCGCAAGCTTCTTTTTCGGCGAGTGCCTCAGCGGGCCATACGGCGTTTGGGCCCCAGGGGGCGGTACAGCCAGGGTTTGTTTCATCGCCGATTCTTCCTCTTGTCGAGATGGAGCGCCGTGCGATATTGAGCGCCCTTGAGTACACGAAGGGTGATCGCTTGATGGCGGCGCATCTGTTGGGAATCGGTCGAACGACGCTTTATCGGAAGCTTAAGGAATACCAGCTCGGAGATTGAGACTTTTCCGAGAGATGGGCCACTTTGTTTTCGATGAATTCGCCCTCTCCCGCCCGTATCTGCAGTAGGGTTTTGCTGGTTGAGTCCGACCCCTGGGACGCGGGCCTGGTTCAGGAAGCTCTCGACGAGCTCGAAGAACAGCAGTATCGAAAGCTTTTGCCTTGGCAGATGGAGCTTTATCACGCCGAGACGTTAGGGGAGGCGGTGGCCGCTCTGGAGCAGGAGCCGTTCGACATCATCCTGCTCAACCTTGATTTGTCGGATAGCAAGGCTCTGCACACGTTTTTGCGCGTGCACGGTCTGAGTCGTGCGGCCCCGATCGTGATCCTTTGCAGTGCGGCCGAAGAGTACACGGCTTTGGCCGCTGTGCGGGAGGGGGCGTTTTCCTATCTGCTTAAGGAGGATCTCGACTGCCTGCCCCTGGCACGTACCTTGCGCTCGGCGATGGAGAGGCAACAGGCGATTGTCGCGCGCGCCGAATTGCCGCTGCTCGACGAGTTGACGAGCTTGATCTCTCGCGACGGTTTCGTTTTGTTGGGTGAGCAATCGTTGCAACTGGCCGCGCGATGGCAGCGGCCCGCGACGCTTTTCCTTGTCGAGCTGGCGGGTTATTCGTTGCTGCAGGACGCCTATGGCCATCAGGCTCACGATTTGGCGTTGATCGAGACCGGGGATCTCTTGCGGACGGTGTTTCGGGAGTCGGACGTGGTGGCCCGGCTGCAGGGCGATACGTTTGGAGCTCTGTGTTTTGACGATCCTGGTGCGATTGAACCAATTGGGGTCCGCATCAACCGGTATCTGCAATCGTTGAGCCCGAGCGCGATTCAGCGTCCAGTTTTGTGTTACGTGACTGGTTCGTCAACCTTGATGCCAAGCGCAACAACGAATCTGGACGTATTGCTGCGACTCGCCGAAACGAACTTGTTGGAGAACCGCGGCCGGGAACTCGCGCTACGATGAAGGTATGCTCTCGCTGACGGAATTGATTTCGTGGCTCCAAGAGGTCTGGCTGGCCGGAACGTTTCTGTACGTGGGCCTACAGCTACTGATCCGGCCGGAAGCGTGTGCCGCGGTCCTGACAAGCTTGGCGGATCGGTACCAAAGTCGGGGATTGCCAATTCCGATGCGCGACTCCACACCTGCGGCACCAAACACGGCTCTAGTCCATCGGGTGCTACGCTGCGTCGGTGTGGGCGTGGTGTTGTCGGGTCTGTTCCGGCTTCCCGGCGTGCTCTGAGATAAAGTGTTGCGGATCGCTCTCGACGCAACTTATAGTGTTGGCTCGCAGCCTACAGGCGTTGCGGTTTACTCCCGGGAGATCCTATGGGGCTTAGCTCGGCGGCACCCGAGTGCGCATTACTGCTTCTGTTATCGGCCGCACCGCTTGTTGCGTTCGTTGGAGGCTTTTTTGCCCCGTCAGGCGATTCGTCGACCTCTTTTCGAAACGTGGGCTCCAAGGGCGCAGATTTTTCATGGCCTGAACCAGCGTCTGCCCCACTTGGCGGGCAAGCATCGGCTGATAACCACTTTTCACGACCTGTTCGTGATTACGTCCGAGTATTCCACCGCCGAATTCCGGGCGCGTTTTATCGCACAGGCCAAGGATGCCGCAGAGCGCTCGGAGCTGATCATAGCCGTGAGCGCCTTCACCGCTCAGCAGGTTTGCAGCTTGCTCGGAGTCGATCGGCGGCGGATTCGCGTCGTCCACCATGGCGTCTTTCATCCGTCGACCGAACACATAAAGACCCTGACCAAGCGCCAGCCGTTCATTTTATCGGTGGGGGCGATCCAGAAACGAAAGAACACCGGGAGACTGATTCAGGCGTTTGAAGGATTGCCGAGTGGTTGGCGGCTGGTTTTGGCCGGAGCAGCTACGGGTTTCGGGTCAGAAGAGATTTTGGCGCAGATTGCGCGGAGTCCTCGTCATCAGGACATTCAAGTGCTCGGCTATGTCTCCCCGGAACGGTTAGAGGCGCTCTATGGGCGGGCGTCAATTTTCGCTTTTCCGTCGCTGGACGAGGGCTTCGGCATCCCGGCGATTGAAGCCATGGCTTGGGGTGTTCCGGTGGTGACCTCCGACCGATCGGCCTTGCCGGAGGTGACCGCAGACGCCGCCTTACACGTGGACCCGACGAGTGTCGAAGAGCTGACTTTTACGCTACGGACATTGATCGATCAGCCGAGTCTTCGAGAGAAAATGGCGCAGAAGGGGTTCGCGCACGCCGCCCAATTCACATGGGATCGGGCGGTAGACCAGACGTGGACCGTGTACCACGAGTTGTTGGATGGGTAATTATCCGCCGTTTTCGTCGGTGGAGATCTTCAGAGCTTTCAAGAATTTCTGATCTTGAGACGTCCAATTCACTTTGCCGAAGGAACCTAGCCGTCGGCGCGGGGCCTCTGCTTCGGCGGAATCCGCGTACTCGTCGTCATAAGTATCGGGGGCATCGGGCGAGAGTTCGTCGCGCTTATTGAAGCCGATCGTAGCCTCGAGAACCAGGAACACGTCGTACCCGGACCGTTTGATTTCTCCGATCGCTTCTGCAATTCGGTCGGAGTCGGACAGGGATTCGTTAATCGCGTTCCCTAGATCCTGCATTAGCTCTTTCAGTCGGTCTTCCAAATGAATGGCCCTCTCACGTCTCACTTCTGGGCGTTCCCAGAATAACACTCTCTAGTTCTATCGGCGAAGCACGGAAGATTCTACAGCTTTATAATGAAATTGCACTATGCTATCGATCGGACGAAAATTCATGACCCACGTAATTCCGGGGATCATCAAGCCGTTGCACATTTTGTGGAACGAGATGATTGGGTTCGTTTTCATTTGCATCGCAATCATTGCTACGCCGAGAGTCTACAGAGAGGTTGCCTCCTTTTCGGGGGAGGCCGATCAGCTTGGAAGAATCGTGCTCGGATTGTGCTTCGTGGTGCCAATGTACGGTTTTGGACTGGCCTCGTTCTGGCGTGCTCGAAGGATTAAGAACTCCTAGGCCCAGCCAAGGCAAGGCGTACCCCC
>CANNLB010000012.1 GCA_947505565.1 Acidobacteriota bacterium
CGCCTCCCTCGGTACCTGCGCCATGTACTACGCCGCCGAATACCTCCGCCGCAACAACCTCCCCGCTAATGGAATGGAAGTCTTCGTCAACGCCGCGAAAGCCGTCGCCCCCGCCCGCCTCGGCCGTTTCGCCATCCGCGTCGTCATCCCCCAAGTCTCTGACCCCGCCCACCTCGAAGGCGCCCGCCGCACCGCCGAAAAGTGCCTCGTCAAAAACACACTCCTCGTCACTCCTGAAATCACGCTCACCGTGGAAACGCTAGCATTGATGGTGTGAATCCCTCCGAAGTCGAACTCGCCACCAGACTCCTCGCCGGCGACCAAGCCGCCCTCTCGCCTCTCCTCGAAACCATCCAGCGCAAAGTCTTCCAATACACCTGGCTCATGTGCGGCCAGCGCGAAGACGCCGAAGAGGTCGCCCAGGATACCCTCTTAAAGGTCTCCCAAAACTGGCATCAGCTCGCCGACCCTAACCGCATCAAGCCCTGGATGTTCTCCATCGCTCGCAACTGCTGCCTCACCATGCGCCGCAAAAGCGTCTTCGCCCCCGTCGCCGAAATTCCTTACGACACCCTCCCCCTGCCCTCCTCTGACCCCGACCCCGAAGCCCAACTCCTCCAACACGAACTCTCCGCCGAAGTCCAAGCCGCCCTCCGCTTAGTCCCCGATACCTACCGTGCCGTGCTTCTCCTTCGCGACCGCGAAGAACTCTCCACCGCCGAAACCGCCGAAATCCTCGGCCTCTCGACAGACGCGACCAAGCAACGTCTCCATCGCGGTCGCGCCCTGCTTCGCCGCGAACTTACCGGCTCAAACTCATAGCCTGCAATCGCGCCACCCGCTCCGCCGTCGGCGGATGCGTCGAAAACATGCTCGCAATCCATCCCCCCGAAAACGGGTTCGAAATGTACATGTGCGCCACCGCCGGCGAACCCTGCGTCATCGGCACTTGGTGCGACCAAGTCTCAATCTTCTGCAATGCGTTCGCCAGCGCCCGCGGTTGACCCGTATACTCCGCCGCCGCCTTATCCGCCAAAAACTCCCGCGATCGCGAAATCGACATTTGAATCAACATCGCCGCAAATGGCGCCACGATCATCGCTACGATGCCCCCAACCGGGCTCCCTCCCTCGTCGTCGTCATGCCGCCCGCCCCCGAACATCGACGCCCACATCGCCATCTGACCCAGCGAACTGATCGCACCCGCAATCGTCGCCGTCACCGTCATAATCAACGTATCCCGATGCGCAATATGACCCAGTTCATGCGCAATCACCCCAGCTATCTCATCCCGGCTCAGCGCCCGCAGCAAACCTTCGGTCACCGCCACCGCGCCCTTCTCAGGGTTCCGACCCGTCGCAAACGCGTTCGGCGAATCGTCCGGAATTACGTACAACTTCGGCATCGGAATCCCCGCCCTCTGCGCCAACCCCTGCGTCATCGAAAACAACTCCCGCGCATCCCCCGCCGTAATCTCCTGCGCGTTGTGCATCTTCAACACAATCGTGTCCGACCACCAATACGACACGAAGTTCATTACGATGGCCATGCCCAAAGCGATCACTAACCCGCCTCGGCCCCCCATCGCTCCGCCCATCGCCACCAGCAACGCCGTCAGCGCTGCCAGCAGTACATAAGTCTTCAAAGTGTTCATAGTCAATCTTTAAGATGCGTTAACTTGGCGTCCGGTTCCACCCTTACTACGCAATCAACGCCATCGCTCGCTTCATCGCGTCCGCCACTTTAGCCAGCGCCTGCTCCGGCGCCATCGCCCGCAACGGCGCATTGAACGGCTCGCACCGCACCGGCGCATCGCAACCCAACTCGTGCAACGTATTCAAAAACGTCTTCACGTCCAAAACTCCCGTCGCCAATGGCAACTCCCGCTGCGAATCAATCTGCTGGTCGGCCGCAATTCCCGCCGGCGCATCGTTCAAATCCACCGACACAATGTCCGCATTCGTCAGTGTCTTCAACTCCGCCGCCTTCTCCCCCGCCATCTGCCAATGCCACGAATCCAACACAAACCCTACATTCCCCGTCCCAATCCCTGCAATTAAGTCCTTACACTCCGCCATCGTATGCAAAAACGGAAAGCGCCGCGAAGTCCACAGCGTCTTCGGACCCACATACTCCAACCCCAACCGTTGCCCATTATCTTTACAAATGTTCGCAATTGCCCGCAGCCGCTCCACATGCATCTTCATGTTCTGCGTGTACGTCAACTCCTCATGTCCCGGCATGATCCAAGTCGACACCCGTTTCACCCCCGCCGCCGCCAGCGCCTTCGCCACCACCGGAAATTTCGCCATTCCCGCCTCAAAAGTCGCGAAATCCTTCCGATATTCCACCGTCAATCCCGCCGAACCCCACACCAATCGCTGGGCCTGCACTTTCGCCGCCAAGTCCCTTATCTGTGACCCCGAAAGCCCCGCCAACGTCTCCCCGGAGGGCTCCACCGCTTCGTAGCCGTAGTAATGAGCGAACTCAATCGCCTGCTCCTGCGTCGCTTTTACGCCGATTGCCCCCGGCGACAGGCTGATAGTCATTTTGCGCATTGTTCTTAATCCTTGCAATAATCAAAAATACACCAAACCGCGATTCCCAATCATCTCACGGAGTATCATGATGAGCTCGGCGCTTTTGCCCACTCTCGTCGCTGACCGCAACTTCGTCGACGAAGCGCTCGAACAGGCTCTCGATGTCCCCTCCGGTCCGGCCCCCAATCCCGTCTTCCAGGCGATGCGTTTTGCCGTTCTCAATGGTGGCCAACGGCTCCGACCCGTCCTCGCCCTCCGCATCGGCCGCATGGCGAAGGCGGATGTGCGCCTCGTCACCAAAGGAGCTCTCGCCATCGAACTCTTCCACTGCGCCTCCCTCATCGTCGACGACCTTCCCTGCATGGACGACGAAATGATGCGTCGCGGCCAACCCACCGTCCATCGCCAATTCGGCGAAGCCACCGCCCTCCTCGCCGCCTTCAGCCTCGTCGCCCTCGCCGCCCGACAAGCCACCCAAGGCGTCACCTGCCCCGCAGAAGCCGAAATGCTCGGCTGCTTTCAGCAAAAACTCCTCCGCGTCCTCGATTGCAACTCCCTCGTCGGCGGCCAAGCCATGGACCTCGCCTCGCCCGGTTGCAGCTCCCGCCGACTCGCCGAACTCAAAACCGCCCCCCTCTTCACACTCGCCGCCCGCGCCGGCCTCCTCGGCTCTCCTCTCGATAAACCCCTCCGCCAACAAACCACTCAACTCGGCCTCGAATTCGGCATCTCCTACCAGCTTATGGACGATCTCAACGACGGCCATGCCACCTCCCGCGAACCCTTCGAACGCCAACTCTCTGATACCCGCTCCCTCCTCACCCCCTTCGGCTCCCAGTCCTCCGAAATCTCCGCAATGCTCGACTACCTCCAAGCAAAGTCCGTCGCCTAGTCGCTCCATGTCAGAACCTCTTCCTCCCTCCTTCGCCCGGATCTTGAAAAAAATCATCGTCATCGGTAGCGGCTTCGGTGGCCTAGCCACCGCCGTCCGGCTCCAAACCCGCGGCTACCAAGTCGAACTCTTCGAAGCCCGCGACAAACTCGGCGGCCGCGCTTACGTCTACGAGCAGGACGGATTCACCTTCGACGCCGGACCGACCGTCATAACCGCCCCCTTCATGCTCGACGAACTCTTTTCCGGAGCAGGTCGCGACATCAAGGACTACGTCAAAATCGTCCCCGTCAACCCCTTCTACAACATCGAGTTCCACGACGGTCGCAGCTTCTCCTATAACGCCGACGAATCAGAAACCCTCCGCAAAATCGCCGAGTTTTCGCCCGGCGACATCGAAGGCTATCAGGAGATGATCCGCCAAGCCAAGCTCATCTTCCAGAAAGGCTTCGTCGAACTCTCCGACGTCCCCTTCCTCAATTTCATGGACATGGTCAAAATCGCCCCTGCCCTCGTCCGTCTCCAAAGCCACAAAACCGTCTTCCAATTCGTCAAACGCTACATCAAAGATCCTCTCCTCCAGCGCGTCTTCAGCTTCCATCCCCTCCTCGTGGGCGGCAATCCCTTCCAAACAACCTCCATCTACGCCCTCATCCACCACCTCGAACGCGAATGGGGCGTCCATTACGCCATGGGCGGCACCGGTGCCGTCGTCGCCGCCCTCGGTAAGCTCTTCGAGGAGCTCGGCGGCAAAATCCATCTCAATACCCCCGTCCGCAGCATCCTCACCCGCGGCGGCTCCGCCTCCGGCATCGATACCGATGTCGGCCAAATGCACACCGCCGACGCCGTCGTCTCCAACGCCGACGTCGCCAACACCTACCGCAAAATGCTCCCCGAACGCTCCCGCCACAAGTGGACCAACAAGAAGCTCGACAGCATGAAGTATTCGATGGGCCTCTTCGTCATCTACTTCGGTACCCGCGGCGTCTACGAAGACATCGAACACCACACCATCCTCCTCGGCCGCCGCTACGAAGAACTTCTGGATGACATCTTTAATAAGAAGATCCTCGGCGAAGACTTCTCCATCTATCTCCACCGCCCCTCCAAAACCGATCCCACGATGGCCCCCCCCGGCCACGACTGCTTCTACGCCCTCATCCCCGTCCCCAACCAACTCAGCGGTATCGATTGGACCAAGCAAGCCAAGCCCTTCCGCGACCTCGTCATGAAGTATATGGAGGATAACTACCTCCCCGGTCTCCAGTCCCGCCTCGTCACCGAGCGCTGCTTCACCCCCCTCGATTTCGAGACCACCCTTAACACCTACCGCGGCTCCGGCTTCTCCTTCGAACCCATCTTCACCCAGTCCGCCTGGTTCCGCCCCCACAACGAAAGCGAAGACGTCAAAAATCTCTTCTTCGTCGGCGCCGGCACCCATCCCGGCGCGGGCGTCCCCGGCGTGCTCAGCTCTGCCCGTATCGCCGAAAAACTCATATGCGAGCGGATTCCGAATACCTAGCGCAGTGGAAGCAAAGCGCCGCCGCCGCCACCGCCGCCGGCTCGAAAAGCTTCTACTTCGCCACCCGCTTCTTTCCGCCCCACCTCGCCGAAGCCGCCTATAGCGTCTACTGGTTCTGTCGCTCCACTGACGATATCGTCGACGAAAATCCCGACCTCGCCGCCGCCCGCCGCGAACTCGAATCCTGGCGCGAACAACTCCTCGCCGTCCTGAACGGCCACACCGTCGAAAGCCCCGTCCTCATGCTCTTCGAATACACCCGCCGCCAATGCGGCTTCCCTGAAACTTACCCCCTCGAACTCATTGAAGGCATGCGCATGGATCTCGAAAAGGTCCGCTACGCCGACTTCGCCGACCTCCGCCTCTTCTGCTACCGCGTCGCCAGCGTCGTCGGCCTTATGATGTCCCACGTCATCGGCTTCCGCGACGACGCCCTCCTCTACGCCGAAGACCTCGGCATCGCCATGCAACTCACGAATATCCTCCGCGACCTCGCCGAAGACGCCGACCGCGGCCGCATCTACCTCCCCGCCGACGAACTAGCCCAATTCAATTACTCGCCCGAAGACCTCCTTGCCCGCCGCCGAGGCCCCAACTTCGATGCCCTCATGCGCTTCCAAATCGATCGCGCCCGCGGCTATTACGACCGCTCCTTCCCCGGTATCCCCCTGCTCAAACCAGAAGGCCGCTTCGCCGTCGAAATCGCCGCCAAAGTTTACCGCGACATCCTCGGCCGAATTGAGAAAATGGACTACAACGTCTACGCCCAACGAGCCGTCGTTCCGTCCTGGAAAAAATACAGCATCACCGCCGGAGCCCTCGTCCGCCGCCAGTTCCAATCATGAAAACCGCCATCGAACGCGGGTCGCTCGCCACCGCCCTCGGCCTGTTCGTCCACTACCTCTGTCACTATATCTTCGCCTTCCCTCTCTTCACCGAAATCATCGGCGAATGGATCATGGCCCGCACGCCGAATACCTACAGCGTCCTCCTCCTTGAAACCATGGGTGCCTGGGCCAAACCCTTCGCCCTCACCGGCGGCCTCTTCGCTCTCGGCTTTGGTATGACCATCGTCGCCCTCTCCTGGCGCTATATAGGAATTTTGCCCGTCGCCGCCGCTTACTACTCTATCTTTGGCGTCTCGGCACTCACCTTCTGGCTCCCCGCTCTCGCGGCCCTATTACTCGCCGCCCCCCGCGTCGAGAAATTCTCCCCGTCCCGTCGCCGCCTCCTCTCCGCCGTCATGTCCAGCACCACCCTCGCCGTCGCCGTCGAAGGCTACCTCCGCGACGCCCGCCTCGCCGCCCGCGCTGCCAAACCCTTCGACCTCTGGACGTTCATCCCGCCCGCCGACAGCTTCCACAGGCTCGCCCGCAAACCCGTCACCGCCATCGGCCAGCACTACACAATGTCGAAAAATTCCATCGACCCCTTGCTCGACCCTGCCACTTGGCGCCTCAGGTTCACTGTCGACGGCAAAGAAATCCTGTCTCTCTCCTATCTCCAACTCCTCCAAGCCAAGCGCCGACAGCGCTACATCACCCTCCGCTGTATTTCCAACACCATCAAGTCCGACCTCATGGGTACCGCCGAATGGTCGGGCTTCCCCCTGCGCCAAATCCTCGACGGCTCCACCCTTCCTCCCTCCATCAAAGAAGTGGCCTTCATCGGCGCCGATGGCCACGGCGACTCCCTCCCCCTCGACTACGCCCTCTCCGACGAAGTCTTCCTCGCCCTCGGCATGAACGGCCAATCCCTATCGAGAGCCCATGGCTTTCCCATCCGCATGCTCTGCCCCCGCTACTACGGCTTCAAAAACGTGAAGTGGATCGGCGAAATCGCCTTCGTCTCCCAACCCTACTATGGCACCTGGCCCAAAATGGGCTACACCAAGGAAGCCAAAACCAACATCGCTTCTTACATCGATAAAGCAACCCCCGGCGAAGTCGTCGGCGTCTCCTTCGCCGGTAGCCGAGGCATCCAGGCCGTCCAAGTCCGCCTGCTTTCGAAGGATGGCCCCCTCGGCGACTGGCAAAACGCCACCCTCGAAAACCCGCTCTCCCCCTACTGCTGGACCCGCTGGCACATCGCCCTTTCGGCTCCTGACGCCATCCAAGCCGAAGCCCGGGCCCAGGATTCTACCGGTGCCTGGCAGGCCACCGAAGAAACTAAACTATTCCCCAGTGGCGTCGCCGGACCCACCGTGCGCAAAATCACCGTATGACCTCTATCTACGCGGCTATCGTCACCGCCCTCGGCATCGTCCTCTTCCTCCGCAAAGCGTGGCATAACTACAACCGCCTGCCGAAAATTCCCTACGTCATCGGTCTCGACTTCCCCTCGGTCACCGTCATCATCCCCGCCCGCAACGAAGCCGCCAACATCGCCCGCGCCATCTCCGGCTTCCCCCCCGAATCCGTCATCGTCGTCGACGATGCCTCGACGGACGATACCGCCAAAATCGCCGCCGAAGCCGGTGCCCGCGTCCTCTCCGCCCCGCCCCTCCCAGATGGCCACTTAGGCAAGCCCAACGCTTGTATGGCCGGAGCCAACGAAGCGACTACCGACTGGCTCCTCTTCATCGACGCCGACACCTGGTACGCCCGCGTCTTCGCCCCCTGCCTCATCGAATACGCCGAAGACCACGAACTCCAAATGGCCAGTGTCTTCCTCCATCAGCAGTGCGAAACCCTCGCCGAAAAAATCCTCCTCCCCTACGCCTTCGCTCTCTACTTCACCGGCGTCAATACCAGCGCCGTCAACCACCGCCGTCCCACCCAGTGGCTCGCCAACGGCCAATGTCTCTTAGTAAAGCGCGAAGCCTACCACCGTCTAGGCGGCCACGCCGCCGTCGCTCTATCCGTCATCGAAGACGTCGCCCTAGCGAAGTTGGCCGCCGAAAAAGGCATTCACGCCCGCGTCACCCGCGCCGAACATATGGGCAACGTTCGCATGTACGTCGGCTTCCGAGCTATCTGGCGAGGATTCCAGAAAAACAGCTTCCGCTTCCTCCAAATCAACCCCTTCACCGGCCTCCAGGTCGTCATGGCCTCCACGCTCCTGGCAAGCTGGCTCCCCGTCATACTTTGGCTCGTCCAGGACCATCTCTACCGCCAAGCCGCCCTCTTCGCGCTTATCCCCTCGGTCATCCTCTTCCCCTGGTACCGCAGCGCCGCCACCCTCCTCGCCCCCCTCGCCATCTACGGCTTCCAAGCCATCGCCATCAACGGCATGATCACTACCCTAACCGGCCGCAAGGCCATCTGGAAGGGCAGGGCAGTGTGAAAGAGTATCCTACCCCTTGGCGGCAAGTCCTCGCGTTAACCCCTCACATCTGGGCGAAAACCCGCTACTCGGTAAAAACGTTCACCGAGCAGTCTCTCCCCTGCCTCAAGCCCGACCCGCAAATCGAAGGCCTCGAAAACCTCCCCCCCAGCCCCGCGTTCGTCCTCGCCCCGAACCATTACCAACGCCCCGGTCTCTGGATCCTCCACCCCTGCAGCGTGATCACGGTCGCTCTCCAGCGCCACTATGATCTCCCCGACCCGCCGATCCGTTGGGTCGTCACCGCCAACTGGCCCCCGGTCAAAATCGGCCCTTGGAGGCTCCCCTCCCCCGGCGACTGGCTCCTGCCGAGGGTCGCCCACGCCCTGCACTGCTACCCCGTCTCCTTCGCCGGCACCAACCCCGCCCTTACCGCCCGCAGCTACCGAACTCTCCTTAAGGACGCGAAGTCCCTCGACCGGCCCCTCGGTATCTTCCCTGAAGGAGTAGCCGGAACGGCGTTCCAGATGGCCCCGCCCCTCCCCGGAGTCGAGCGCCTTTTCGTCACCCTCGCCAAACTCGGCCTTCCCGTTGTCCCCTGCGGAATGCACGAAACCGATCGTCTCGTCGTCCGCTTCGGCTCCGTCATTTCCCCCGCCGAACTAGAGTCCGCCCCCCACGCCGCCGACCTCATCATGGCCCGCATCCGCTGCCTGACTCCGCCCCGCCGCCCCCCCCATCACATATAAGGCCTCCTCGCTGTTTGGTGTGGGTAAGGCCGGATAGAGCGGAGCGGCAGTGTTCGACGGTTTGAGTTGCGGTGCCGGCTGGAATCTAGGGAGCTCGGAGTGTGCGGTGTTCCTGTTCGGGATTGAACAGGGAAGCGGCAGCATCGCCGTCGCGGCGGTGGGAAGAGAGTGAAAACCTGGTTTTGGTTTTCCTCGCTTTCTACCGCCCGTCATTTCCACGGCCGACTTCGGGGCCAAGTACGCTGACTCGCCCCTCGCTGGCGAGTTTTTGACCGGCGATTCTACCCACGGCAAACAGCGAAGAACCCATATAAGGCATCGGCGACCCCACCCCGATGATGCGCCGTATAGCCCGTAATCGTCCCTGGAATCGCCATCCACTGCATCCCACCCATAATCGGCCCTGCCGGCAACCGCTCCAGTAACTCCGCGTCTGACTTACTCCCGAGCGCCGCCGACGAATCGTAGCTGTTTGTCTTCGCCAAACGGGCTTCGAAGTCCATGTCGAAACCCTCCTCCTGGAAAGCCCCCGCCCAAAACCAATCCACCGGCTGCGCCATTTGGTGCGGTTTGCGATTCGGAACGGATTTATCAGCTAACTTGGAGAGCATGCCTACGCCTACGCTCCAAGAGCAGTTCGGGAATATTGATATCTACCTTTTTGATCAGTTGTTAAAAGGTCAAATCGTTCCGGGAATGCGCATCCTCGACGCGGGTTGCGGCTATGGCCGAAACCTGGTCTACCTCCTGCGAGAAGGCTACGAGGTTTTCGCGGCGGATACGAATGCGGAGGCGGTGAGCAGCGTCCGAGCGTTGGCGCGGAAGATGGCTCCGGGGTTGCCGGAATCGAACTTTCGGGTTGAGGGCGTCGAGGAGATGTCGTTCGAAGATGGGTGCGCCGACGTCGTGATTAGCAATACGGTGCTGCATCTGGCGACCGACGAAGCGCAGTTCGAGGCGATGCTGCAAGGGTCGTGGCGCGTGCTGAAGCCTGGGGGGCTGTTTTTCTGTCGTCTGGGGTCGACGATTGGGATGGAGACGCAGGTGGAGCTCGTACACGGGCGGCGTTACAAGTCGCTCGACGGGTCGGAGCGTTATCTCGTGGACGCAGCGCTCTTGGAATCCCTGACCGAGCGGTTGGGTGGCGAGTGGGCCGAGCCCTTAAAGACGACCGTCGTGCAGGGTCTTCGGGCAATGACCACGTGGGTGCTGCGGAAGAATTTAGGGTAAAACTACGCCCGAAAGAGAGCCGCCGCCGGCCCGTCCGATGTCCTAGCCGACTTCTTGCTCTCGGCGTCCGGCGCTGCGCCATAGCAGTAGAGCGCAACCGAAGCCGAGCCCGCTGATACCGCCGAAGAAAAGCATCATCGGCTGATAGCCCGCGGGATGGAGCGCGGTCGCCCCAGCCCCGTCGTTCAGCCACCCGGCGACCAGGTTGGCGCCGGCCACGCCAACATTCTGGACGACGAACATAAGGCCAAGTGCGGTACCCAGGCGGCTGGCCGCGACCAGCTTGGCTGCCAACGGCCACATCACGGCCGGAACCAGCGAAAAACTGACGCCGAGCAGCGCCGTCGCAATCCAAAGATTCCAGTTCGTCGCCCCCATAATCGCGATCGACACCGGAAGGAGAAAGGCACCGAAAGC
Organism: Acidobacteriota bacterium; assembly: GCA_947505565.1. Classification (GTDB taxonomy): domain Bacteria; phylum Acidobacteriota; class Terriglobia; order Bryobacterales; family Bryobacteraceae. Next base: position 10,618 of record CANNLB010000012.1, read on the forward strand.
GAGCAGCGGGGCGTAGCGGCCGATGCGATCGCAGAGCCACCCAAAGGCAGGCGTGGCGACGATGCTGGCAAGAAACACGTAGCTGTTCATCGTGCCGGCGGCGGCGAGCGAGAGGCCGTGGGCGTGTTGGAAATACTTGATCGAGAAGGTGCTGCGGAAGGCGAGGATCACCGCATAATAGAAAACACAGAGGAGCAGCAGGAGCCAGTAGGCCTTGCCGAGGTGCAGCAGATGCCCGAGCACGAACGGTTCGGATTCCCGTTTAGCCGCCGGAGCCTGTCGGTCGCCACCCCAGTAGACGAGTGCGGCCGCCAGAGAGACGGAAGCCATTATTACGGCGATCACCAAGGGCGCTTGCCAGCCCTGCGCGTAGGCCTGCGCGAAAAACTCGGGCGACATATCGGCGGAGTAGGAACCGAGGCGGCCGGTGCCGAGGGTGACGCCCATGGCGAGAGCCAGGTGGCGGGCCCCGATGGAGTCGGCAACGCCCGTGGTGCAGCTGATGTTCAGCGTTTCGGCTCCGATGCCGAACAGAAGACGCCCTGCCGCCATGCCGACGAACGTCGGGCTCCAGGCGGTGAGCGCGGCACCCAGCAGGCAGATGGCGGTGGTCCAAAGAGTAACGCGGGCGGCGCCAAACCGGTCGACGAGCAAGCCGCCAATCAGGACCAGGATAATATTCGGAATACTATAGATGGCATTGAGCATGCCGATCTCCGTATCGCTGAAGCCGCGTTGGCGCTGCAGCAAGTCGGCTATGGGGCCGATCGAGTCGTAGACATAGTAATTCCCAAAGAGGACGACAGAGATAAGGGCCAGTGCCGACCAAGCGACGACCATCGCCAAAGTGTAGCAGGTGGTGCGCTGCTCACGATGGTTCCCGGACGGCGCGCAACGCCTTGAACTTCGGCTCACGGCTCTTCGGGCTGTCGAGGGAGAACGACCGCGCGCCGCCGCCTTCTTCAGGCCCGCGTTTGGTTGGATGACGCTGCTCCAGACGAGTTCAGCCGCAGCCGGGTCGAACTCCCAGACCCCGGACATCGAGGCGCAACAGGCTAATCTTATCCAGGCGGCTGACCAGCGCATCGTGCGGGTCCTTCGGTATTTTGAACATGTTCAATTGTTCGAGGTCCGAGCGGTGCATCCGCTGCGGACTTTCCGCTGCCACCGCGATCAGATCCAGCGCCGCCACCGCCGCCCGGCATGCTTTCAGGCTCATCCCAGAGAAAGCCTGACACTTGGCCAAAGTGGCCGGACCGATCCAGGAGATATAGCGGTCGGCCAGTTCGGTCGGGCACTCCGCATCCGAAAGGGCGAATCGCTCCAGCGGATTCGGCGACCAAAGAACATAGCTGTGGCGCTGCTG
>CANNLB010000013.1 GCA_947505565.1 Acidobacteriota bacterium
CGCCGCGGCGGAAGATCGGCCCATCACCGAAGCCGAACGCAAATTCTGGGCCTTCCAAAAACCGGTCCGCCCCGCCGCCCCCGCCGACACTGCTATCGATCACTTCCTCGCCCTCAAACGGACCGCCAAAGGGCTCACCCCCGCCCCACCTGCCGCAAAGTCCGTCCTCGTTCGCCGCGCCTATCTCGACCTCATAGGCCTCCCTCCCACCCCCGCTCAAGTCGCCGCCTTCGTCAATGATAATCGCCCCGACGCCTGGCCCCGCCTCGTCGACCAACTCCTCGCCTCGCCCCACTACGGCGAACGCTGGGCTCGCCACTGGCTCGACGTCGTCCGCTATGCCGACTCCGGCGGCTACGAGTTCGACCGCGACCGCCACAACGCCTTCCGCTATCGCGACTACGTCGTCAACGCCCTCAACTCCGACAAACCCTTCGATCGTTTCCTGAAGGAACAACTCGCCGGCGACGAACTCTACCCTAACGACCCCAACGCCTGGGTCGCCACCGGCTTCCTCCGCCTCGGCCCGGAAAACAATGTCAAAAACGAACAAACCCGCCTTGACGAACTCGACGACCTCGTCGTCACCGCCTCCAACGGCCTCCTCGGCATGACCGTAGGCTGCGCCCGCTGCCACAATCATAAATTCGACGCCATCGCCCAAAAAGACTACTACCGCATCCAGGCCGTCTTCTTCCCACTCAAACCCCTCGAACGCCCCCTCGTCGACCCCGCCGCCGAAGCCAAAGTCAAAGCCCAATCTGCCGCCATCGACGCCCTCGCCAAACCCACCAAGGATCTGATCAAGGCCCTCGAAAAGCCCTTCCGCGACCGCATCATCGCCCGTCGCCACGCCACCCAGCCCGACTACCTCCGCCTCGCCATAGCGACGCCCGAAGCGAAACGCACCGAAGGCCAAAAGCTCAACGTCAGTCAGTTTGAAAAGAACGTCGCCAACATCCACGAAGACGATCTCGTCCGTGAACTCACCCCCGAAGCCGTCGCCGAACGCAAGCAACTGCTCGCCAAAGTCACCACCTTCGACAGCCAGAAACCGCAGTTGCCCACCGCGATGACGATCCACGAACCCGGTCGCGACGCCCCGCCCTCCTACTTCCTCCACCGTGGCGGCGCCGGTGCCAAAGGCTCCGTCATGTCCCCCGGCGTCCTCTCCGCCACCGTCCGCGAAGATTGGCCCTTCCCCGATCCTCCCGCCGATGCCAAGTCCACTTTCCGCCGCGCGGCTTTCGCCCAGTGGCTCGCCTCCCCGGATAACCCTCTCGTCCCCCGCGTGTGGGTCAACCGCATGTGGCAGTTTCACTTCGGCGAAGGCATCGTCCGCAGCCCCAGCAACTTCGGTAAAATGGGCGACCGCCCCACCCATCCAGAACTCCTCGACTGGCTGGCCACCGAACTCATCGCTAACAACTGGAGCATCAAGCATCTTCACCGGTTGATGATGAACTCTCAGGCTTATCAAATGGCCAGCGATGATTCCGACGCCAATCGCAAGCTCGACTCCGACAACAAACTCCTCTGGCGCATGCCCCGACGCCGCCTCGAAGGAGAGATCATCCGCGACTCCATACTCTCCCTCGCCGGCACTCTCGACCCCAAAATCGGCGGCCCCGGCGTCATGCCCTACATCGACCCCGCCCTCTTCCAGGCCAGCTCCAAACGCACCTGGGTGGGCCGTCCCGTCGACGACCCCTCCACCAACCGCCGCAGCCTTTACGTCTTCTCGAAGCGGTCCATCCCGCTCCCTCTGCTCGACGTCTTCGATAAGCCGGACACCATCACCTCCTGCGCCCGTCGCAATCGCTCTACCATCGCCCCCCAAGCCCTCATTCTGATGAACAACGAGTTCGTCCAACTCCAAGCCAAACAGTTCGCCCAGCGCCTCTCCCGTGAAGCGCCCACCCCTGCAGCGCGCGTCGCCCGCGGCTATCAACTCGCCTTCGGCCGCCCCCCCTCCGCCCGCGAATCCCAACGCGCTATTGCGTTCATCGGGGCCTCCCCAGATGGCCTCACAGACTTCTGCCACGCCCTGTTCAACGTCAACGAGTTTGTCTATGTCCCCTAAGCGTCTCTGGTCCCGTCGTGAACTGTTAATGGCCGCCGGCGGCGGCATCCCCGGCCTCGCCCTCGCCAACATGCTCGGCCCCAAGGCCCCGCATTTTCCCGCCAAAGCCAAGTCGGTCATCTCGATCTTTTGCTACGGCGGCGTCAGCCAAATGGACACCTTCGACCCCAAGCCCATGCTCAAGCAGCGGGCCGGCGAAACCATCCCCGGTAAGAAGATCGTCCCTTCCCAAGGCAGCCCCGGCGGCCTCATGCCCGCCCTGTGGGAGTTCAAGAAATACGGCCAATCCGGCATGGACGTTTCGACCCTTTTCCCCCACGTCGCGCAGAAGGTCGACGAGATCGCCTTCATCCGCTCGATGCACTGCACCTCCAACGACCACGGCCCGGCGCTTTACCAAATGAACACCGGCTTCATCCAGGCCGGCTATCCCTCCATGGGCAGCTGGCTCACCTACGGCCTCGGCACTGAAAACCAAAACCTTCCGGCCTTCGTCGTCTTCACAGACCCCCGCGGCGGCCCCATCGGCGGAGCCCCCAACTGGGGCAACGGCTTCATGCCCGCGGCTTATCAAGGCACCCCTTTCCGCCCTACCGGCAACCCCATCGTCGACCTCCGGCCCCCTAAGGACATGACCGACCAGCGCCAACGCCGTTGGCTCGATTTCGTCGGCAAAATGAATCAGGACCACATCGAGCGCAACCCCTTCGACACCGAACTCAGTGCCCGCATTGAGTCCTACGAACTCGCTTACCGCATGCAGACGAGTGCGACTGAAGCCGTCGACGTCGACATCGAATCCGCCGCGACCAAGCAACTCTACGGCATCACCGAAAAGCGAACCGAGTACTTCGGCCGTCAGGCGCTCATGGCCCGGCGCCTCGTCGAACGCGGCGTCCGCTTTGTCCAACTCTACTCCGGCGGCGGCAACTTCGGCGACAGTTGGGACGCCCACTGGGATCTCAAAGAAAATCACGAAGAGCATTGCGGCGAAACCGACAAGCCCATCGCCGGCCTCATGACCGACCTGAAGGCCCGCGGTCTACTCGACTCCACGCTCATCATCTGGCACGGCGAATTCGGCCGTCTACCCATCTCGCAACGCATGAGCGGCCGCGACCACAACCCGCAAGGCTTCACCGTCTGGATGGCCGGCGGCGGCGTTAAGGGCGGCACCTGTATCGGAGCGACTGACGAGTTCGGCCTCGAAGCCATCGAAGACCGCAAGTCCGTCAACGACCTCCACGCGACCATGCTTCATCTGATGGGCTTCGACCACACCCGCCTTACCTATCCCCACAACGGCCGCAACATGAGGCTAACGGATGTCGAGGGCGAAGTGATCAAGAAGATCGTCGCTTAAGTGAAACGTTGGGGAATGTCTCGCTTACCGGTCCAATCGCACGCTTCCAGGTGAATCAGAATCACCCGCTCCAACCGCGCCGCGCAACCCGACGTCTTTAGCCATTTAGTCATCGCCTGTGCCTCCGTCACATCTCGATCTCCCCGACCAAGCCCCGAAGTCCACCCCGGTTGCAACTCCCTCCCCCGTCCTTACGATTGACGAACTCCGCGCCCTCGAAACCGAAAACTATCGGCGCGCGCTCCAGCAGGTCGGTGGCAAAAGCGACGGCGCCGAAGGGGCCGCCGACCTCCTTGGCATTCCCGCCACCACGCTAGCCTCCCGTTTGAAGGCCCTCGGCATCCAGGAAGATCGATAAGCGTCAAGCTGTCGAGCCTCCTGGAGCCACGTGCAAATTTAGGGCTGATTACTGAACCGTCGTCAACATCGTTCCGGCGGCGAACGCGCCCCGTGCCGAGAACAAACTGGAGTTCGAGAAGCTATTCCCGCCAATCCGTCCGCCGAGGCTCGACATTCTTCCCGTGCTCACTCGCAGTTACGCCGTCCCGTAACGGGGGGACCCATCACCGTCGACATCTCGGCCCGGCCCTCGGCGCCCCCCTGAAATTGACCACCTCTGCTCGAATAGACTTGCCCAGATCACAAACTGATCATGCCGCGTGGCATGCCGACGGGCGGGACCGTCATCCATGCCGCGGGCGCGTATATAGTTGCATAGGTTTAGGCACCGACGTTTTGCCGGCGCGGCCAGACCGAGCGCCACAAGCCCATGCTCGTCGGAGAGGCAGCGCATTCGGTGCCGGTTGGTCGAAAAGTTTTGGCGAGCAGGGCTCGTCAATTCTTCGCCAGTGCCGAAGGTCTGGCTGTTGCCGTCCCCCTACCACCCGTTCGCCGTAAACGGAAAGCTGGGCGGAGCCCGGTCTGTAACCGTCCGCGTCAAAAAGAGCGCCGACTGTTTGCTCGGTTCCGCGGCGACGTAAAGCTCGCCCGTGTTGGCCGGAACACCGCGCGTGCACTCAGACAATCCGCCTCCGTCGCTCGTGGCGGGCAACCCCGCGCGCCGCAGGCGCCGGGCCAGCCGTTCGCTGTTCGCTGTTCGCCACATAGATTACGGTGTGGGTTGTTCACGTCGCAGGTGCCGTCCGGAGGAATGATCGCCAGTCCAATCGGGACGACGGAGGCCGCCTCCTCCCGCGTACTCCCCTCCGACGAAACGCCCTTCACCTACGGCCCCACCGCCGCCGACGTCACTTTGGATGGCGCTGCCCCCACGCTTACCGTCGAAGCCGCCGGTCGAAGCTAGTTCGCGCTCTAAAACAAGATCCGAACACTCCCCAGCATCTGCCGCGACCCGGCCGCCGAATTGATCACTCCAAACGTCGCCAGATTCGACAAATTGGTCCCCGGCGCCCCAAAAATCGGCGTATTCGTCACGCTGATCGCGTCCATCCGGATTTGGAACTTGAATCTCTCGTAGATAGGAAACGTCTTCATGGCTGTCACGTTCAAGCTGCCGACCGACGGCGACCGGAGTTCAGCGAGCAGGGGCGGCTCCGGAGTGACGATGTATTGACTCGCCAGCGGCTGAAACGCCGTGATGTCAAAGTATGGATTTAATACTTGGTTACTCTGTCGGCGGTCGCCGAGGCGATCCGCCGTGGAGCCTTCGAGTCGCGGATTCTTAATGCGAAGCGGGCGGCCGTTGGCGTGGGTCACGCTCAGCGGAGTGCCGGTTTCAAAGGACAAAAAGCTCGAGAACTCCCACCCGGCCGCCACCGTCCGCAGCAACCGTGCCTGCGGACGCCAAAGCGGCGCGTAAGTAGCCGCCCACCGCGCTGTATGCGTCTGGTCCTGCGCCGAAACCGAGCGATACCGGCGGGGATTCACTATGCTAGTCGTGTTGTTATCGATCAGCTTCGAAAATGTGTACGAGAACAACGTGCCAAAGCCATGCGAGAAGCGCTTTTCCACCTTGAGCATCAAGGCGTGGTAGTTGGCTCGACCCGTGTTAGCACCGTTCACCGTTAATGTCGCAAACTGCGGATATGCTGGCCACAAACGGCTCTGAACAATAGTGTTCGCCGCGCCAAGCGTCGAGTTGGCCGGAGCCAAACCAAAAAACGGATTCGGCACTCGCGTATTTTCCGCCGTGCCCAGTGCAAGGAAACGGTCCGGGCGCTCGTTGAGGTTGAAGCTTTCAAATTGTTTCAGGCTGAGCATGCCGACGTAGGCGGCGTCGATCAGCATCCGCCAAGGCAGTTCGCGCTGAATGCTGAATTGCCCTTGCTGGTTGTAGGGGCTGACCCGCGCGGGGTCGTAAAACGAGACGGTGTTGCCGAATAGCGTACCCAGCCCAACAGCCGCTCCACTGGCCGGCACGGTGCCATTCGGGAACGGATTGCGGAGCGTGCTCGCGATGGTGGCACCGTTGTCGTTGGTGCCCACGAAAGGCGTTACGGCCCCGAACGTGTCGACTTCGCCGAGGAACGCCGTGTTGTAGCTCTGTTGGCTAAAAAACAGGCCGTAACCGGCGCGGATGACAGTCTTCGGAGTGATCCGCCAGGCGATGCCGATCCGAGGCCCGAAGTTATTGCCATCCAGCGGCCCGCCCCGGTTCGAACTGCCATCGACGCCCGCAAACCGGAGGCCGCCACGCAAATCAAGACCCGGAACGCGAACCGGGAACGCCGCCCCGTAGTCAAAGCCGGAACTGATGCGATTGTAGCGTTCTGTCCACGGGGTCTCCAACTCATAGCGTAGGCCGACGCTCACCGTGAGGCGGGGCAGGACCTTCCATTCGTCCTGCACGAAAAGCGCTGCGTAGTGATTGCGCATCGAAACCGGGCTCGCGTAACCGAGAGAGCCCGAGGCGGGCGCACCCAAAAGTAGCGACGCCATCGCGGTGCCTGTCCGATCGGCGCTCGCGTTGGCAAAAGGGTCCTGCTGCGTGAATACAGGACTAAAAGAGAAGTCACCCGGGCCGGCGTTCCCCGGCACGATCCGGTTCCAGTTCGTCATCCGATAGTCGAGGCCGAACTTGGTCGAATGGCGCCGGGTTTGCTTGTTCACAGTGGCCAGCAGCGAGTGTTGCTCGGTCGCTTCCACGCTCAGGAAACCGCCGATCGTCGCCATGTTTTCACCCAGTCGGAAAAGCGGGTAACCGGTGAAACGTTGGTTGCTCAGAATCGAGTTCGGCAGCGAGATCGCCGAGCCGTCCAGCCCATAAGCGCCCCGCTCGGTCCGTTGCGTGCGACGCGAGAATCCATACCGAAGAGAGCCAGCCAGAGTCGGGCTCAGGATTAGGGTGTCGTCAAGCGCGAAGGAATGGAACTTGCGGGAAATGTCGGCAATCGCGTCAGTCCCGTCGATGGGAAAATCGTTCGGGCCGGGGAAAAAGACGACCCCGCCTTGGTCGCGGAACAGGCGACTGAAACGACCGAACATCCGATGCCGATCGCTCCAGGCGTGGTCAACACGGACGTTGGTGTTGTAGTTCGAAGTGCCGGAAACGCCGGAGGCGGCCCAGTTAAAGCGGCCGATTTGCGTGGGGCCGGCTTGGTTGGGCACAGGGAAGGTCTTGAGAACCGCAAGTCCGGTAGGGTCCAGCCGACTGGCGGGAATGCGATTACCGGGGAACGGTTGGCGATCGGCGCGAGCACCCACGAGTAAGGTGGTGGCGGGATCGAACAGACCGAAGGCGGTACTCGTGCGGCTGAGGGTTTGGCTGAAATCGCCGTTCCGTTCCTGTTCCGTCGGCACCCGGCTTTGCCGGCTCACGGAATTGGCCAGCGTGTCTTCTTCGCGGGAGACAAAAAAGAATGTGCGATTGCTCCCGTTGTAGATTTTCGGAATCAGCACAGGGCCGCCTATCGTTCCGCCGAACTGCCGGTAGCTGATCGGCGGCTTAGGCAAACCCAATCGGTTATTCACCCAACTATTGGCGTCGAGCGCGGCCCAGCGCTTGTAAAGATATGCGGTGCCGTGGAACTCGTTGGTCCCGCCCCGCGTGGTGATGTTGATCGAACCGCCGTTCGAGTGGCCGAGAGAGGCGTCGAACATCGTCGTGTGAACCTTCACCTCCTCCACCGAGTCGAGCGACGGAACGTAGACGATGTTCCCACCGCCTTGCGGCACGGTGTTCGGAATGCCATCAAGCGTGAACTCATTGCGGGTGTTCGTGGAGCCTCCGCCGGAGACGCTGATGTTGGCTTGATCGTTGCTGGAGTTGGTACCGACGATTCCCGTGACGCCGGGCGCAAGCCGAGCGGCGGCTACCACGTTGCGGGTCAGCGCGACAGCGACAGAGGTCACGTAGCGACGGTCAATCACCTGACCAAGGTCGGCCCCGGAAGTGTTGAGCAGGGGTGGTTCCGCGGTGACGGTGATGGTCTGTTCGACACCACCAAGGGCCAAGCGCACGTCAAGCGCGATGTCGCCGCTCGTGGGCACGCGGACGTCCGGCCACTCCGACCGCTTCATCCCGGGGGCTTCGATGGTGACTCGATAATTGCCGGGCAGCAAAAACGGGGCTTGGTAGTTCCCCCGATCATTGGATCGAGTCTCCTGCGCGACTCGCGTTTCAGTATTGACGACCCGGATGCGGGCAACCGGGATGGGGACGCCCTGCGGATCCAGCACGGTTCCCGAGATGCGCCCCCGAAACTCCTGAGCGAACAGAGCCGTCGTCAACCCTAAGCAGACCCACAATTTGGACATGTCTCCCCAGAGTACGAACCGAAGACGACAATTGCGTTACTACGGAATGACAGTTTGACGACCAAGCCCTAAGCTGGATTGGCCTTAAATCCGAACGTGCGGTACTCCCACTTCACTTCCTCGCCACGAACCCGCAACACCCCGTAGCCCTCGGCGAAGCCCAACCGCTCCCCCTTCCACCAGTTGCCGCTCACCGCTCCAGAGGTGATGAACTGAGCGCCTTTGTAGTGGACGGTTTCGCAAATGTGCGTGTGTCCTTGCAGTACCACTTTCAAGTTGCCCTTGCCGAGGATCTCAGCCACGGTGCCTCCGTTTGCGATGATGATTCGGTCCATCGCGTCACCGCTGTAGTTAAGAATCTTGGGAGCGGCCGACAGGATCGGAATATGGGTCAGAACACACAGCGGCATGCGGGCCGCCTTGGCGACGTCGTTCTTGAGCCATTCCAATTGATCCGGCCCGATGTTGCCGCGAAAGCTGCCGGCGGGCGTGATCTCGATCGAATCGAGAACAATGAAGTGCCACCCTTTGTGATCGTAAGAGTGATAAAGAGCCTTGCCCTGCCGATCTTCAAAAAGCTTCTTGCCGCGGAGCGGATCGCTGGCCGAGACCCCGGCCTTGGGACCGGTGCCGTAGACGTCGTGATTCCCGATCGTGGCGTGCGTCGGCACGTCAAGCCGTTTCGCGGTTTCCGTGAACAGGTCGAAAAGCTTCTTCGATCGGTCCGGACCCTGGTCCGCCGCGTCGAACACCAAGTCGCCACCCAGTAGCGCGAAGTCCGGCTTCAGCTTCTTCACCTCGTCGAAGCACATCCTGCAGCCTTCGCTGGCACGCATCTCGGGCTGAATGTGGGTATCGGTCAAATGAACGAAAGTGAAGTTGCCCGGCGCCGCTTGGGCCGAGGGAAGAAAGGTGGCCGCGGCCGCCATGCTCATGAGGTCTCTTCTACGCATTTTCCATTGATACCAGCGCGATCTTACAGCTGAGTTACAAGATAAAAACGTAATTGTATCTTCGTTCATTTGTCATGATGCGTGGCTACGATCAGAAGGATTATGTTCCGAGCCATCTTCATCGTGACTTGCTTGATGATTTGCCCTCAAAGCTTGCTGGCGCAGGCCGAAGCTGGCGTAGCGACCCTTTCCGGCGTCGTACTCGATCCCAGCGGCGCTGCGGTGCCCGGGGCGAAAGTCCGGGTCCAAAGCGAAGAGATGGGAACACGGAGGTACCTCGAAACCAGCGAGACAGGCCTGTTTACTGCCGTTCGCCTCCCGGCCGGACGCTACGAAGTCGTCGTCGAAAAGAATGGATTCAAGTCCATCCGGCGCGTCGGCCTGGTCCTCAAGGTCGGGGCCGTACTCTCTTATGACGTCGCCCTCGAAGTGGGGAGTTCGACCGAGACGGTGAACATCACCGCCGAAACGCCACTCATCGAATCGACCCGCAGCCAGACCAGCACGAACGTCGACGAAAGATTGGTGCGCGATCTGCCCATCAACGGGCGCAACTTTCTCGATTTCACCATCCTCACCCCCGGAGTAGTAAAAGATCCCCGTACCGGTGACCTCGCCTTCGCCGGCCAGCGCGGACCGTCCAACAGCCTCCTCGTCGATGGCATGGACGCCAACAGCAGCTTCTGGGGCCAAAGCGTAGGCCGGGCCGGGTTCCGCAATCCCTACTCCTTCAGCCAGGATTCGGTTCAGGAGTTCCAAGTCAATACTAACGCTTACGCCGCCGAGTTCGGCCGGGCCTCGGGCGGGGTCGTTAACGTCTTAACCAAGTCCGGCACCAACCAACTTCACGGCACCGGCTTCTGGTTCTTCCGCGACCGGGCGATGAATGCCAACACGTTCTTCAACAACCGCGCCGGCATCGTCCGCCAGCCCTACCACTTCAATCAGTTCGGCGGCAACCTCGGTGGGCCGGTGGTAAAGAATCGGTTGTTCTTCTTCTACAACTTCGACGGCCAACGGAACAACAGCCCCATCGCCCTATTCTTCCCGATCGCGATTCCAGGCGATGCGCTTTCCCAACAGGCCGGGCGAGAGTTGAGCCGGTATCTGACGCCCTACTCAATCGGCCAGAACAACAACATTCACACCGCGAAGATCGACTGGAATGCGTCGGCCCAGCGGAGCTTCAGCTTCCGCTACAACGCCCATCGGTTCACCGGCGTCAACTATGAGTCGCCGGGCGCGCAGTCGTCGGTCGACCACACCGGCGACACCATCTTGAACACCGACAATATCACCGCAACCCATACCTGGGTCCTCGGCGGGAACAAGGTGATCGACCAGCGCTTTGTCTATCTCGATGAACGTAACCCCAGCACGACCAATGGGGACGGCGCGGAGATCGTCGTGCGGCAAAGCGGCGTAACGATGATGACATTCGGCAACGCGAACTTCCTGCCGCGGTTCGTCAATCAGAAAAAGTACGGAGTGGTGCAGAGTTTTAACTGGAACGTCGGCAGCCATAGCTTGAAGTTTGGCCACGACTTCAAGTTCGAACGCGCCCAGCAGTTAAATAGCAACCTATTCTTTGGCCAATACACCTTCGACAGCATGGCCGACTTTACCCAGCGGCGGCCTTCCTCCTTCGCGCAAGCGTTTCCGGGAGCCGGCACCTCCGGCGGCAACACGTTTCCCAACGCGGATGAATATGCGTTTTTCGCCCAGGACGCCTGGCGGGTCTCCCAACGCCTCACCTTGCATTTAGGGGGACGTTACGACGCCTTCTTGTACGAAGGGAATCAGATCCGGAATCAGGATGCGAACCTTGCGCGGAGCGGATTTCAGACCGGCGTCATGCCGCGGGACTGGAACAACGTGGCCGGACGGTTTGGCTTTGCCTACCGCCTGGACCGCAGCGGGAACCACGTTATTAGAGGCGGAGCAGGGATGTTTTACGGGCGGCTACCCGGGCTCGTCGCACGAACGATTCAGGCCCAGAACGGCCTTCAAGTGAAGACGTTGACTTTGACCGGAGCGGCGATGCCAACCTACCCGGCGACGTTCCCGTCCGCGCCCAACGTGTCGGGCGCCGTCCCGGATATCTTCGTCATGCAGCCTGACTTTTCTGATCCGCTTACCTATCAATACAGCGTAAACGTGGAAAGCCGCCTAGCGCGGGATCTCGCAGTGACGGTTGGTTACCTAGGCGTGAACGGAGTGGGCCTCAGCCGGATTCGGGACGTGAACCAATCCGGGACCGAGACAGTGCAGGCAAGATTCGCCGACGGTACGCCGATCGCGGTAACGCGTCGCCCCGGTACGACCAGCCCTATCCGACCCAACCCCGCGTTTGGTCGCATCAGCATGATCGAGAGCGGCGCGGAGTCGACCTACCACGCGGGCTTCGTGCAGGTAACCAAGCGTTACGCGGCGGGATTGCAGTTCCTGGCCAGTTACACACTCGCCAAGGTGATCGATACCAACCCGGATATCACCTCCTTTATTCCGAATTCGGGCGGAGAGGATGTAAAGTTAGTCAACGATACCCTGAACCCGGATGGAGACCGCGGACTCGGCGATGCGAACGTGAAGCACCGCCTCGTAACTTCGGTAGTCTGGGATATTCCGTTTGCAAAAGGCCTGAACCCGGTGCTCCGAACCGTGCTCGACGGGTGGCAGCTGTCCGGAATCCTCAGTGTGCAGTCTGGACGGTCCTTCTCCGCCCGGAGCAACGTCGACTTGAACAACGATGGGAACCGCTTCTCCGATCGGATGGCCGGCTACGGACGCGGCACCGTCGAAGGCCCCGGCTTGGCGACGATGGACGTGCGCGTCTCCAAATCCGTCCGCATCTGGAAGGAC
>CANNLB010000014.1 GCA_947505565.1 Acidobacteriota bacterium
TGATCTCCCCGTCCGGCCCCAGCGCCTTGCGTGTGCTTTCGACGAGTTCGAGGTTCTTCTTCATGCCAATGCGGCCGTCGGCCGGGCCATGCGGAATGGCGAGCTTCAGCTTGGTGTAACCGAACTTGATGTGCTGTTCAACGTCGTTGCCGGTGCAATAGGCCGGGACCCGATCCTTCGCTTCGCCGCCGAGCAGCTTATAAACGGGGACGTTCAACGCCTTGCCGACGATGTCCCACATCGCGTTATCGATGCCGCTGATGGCGTTCATCGTCACGCCCATGCGGCCATAGTTCATCGTGGAGCGCCAGCAGATATCCCAGTTCCTTTCGATGTCGAACGGGTCGCGGCCCACCATCAGCTTGGCCAGATGGTCAACGACCACCGGACCACCGCCGGGTCCGCCATTGCCATAGCCCGTGATGCCCTTGTCGGTCGTGATTTCGACCGTGAAGCTCGGCACCTTCCCGGGGTCCGGGAAGAACAGCTCACGGCGCGCTTTGTATTCCGGATAGATCGACATTGGGTTGGCGATCTCGACAAACTGTGTCGACCAAGCCCCTTCGGCGGGCTTGAACACCGGGTAGGGTTTCCGTGGTTTGACGTTAACCAAGCGGATACCCGTGATCTTCAGTTTCGATTTTTCTTGAGCCCAGCCTAAGGCAGGGAGGGAGAGGAGGGAGAGTAGGTCTCTACGGCGCATAGGATTTCACTAGTCGTTAAGACTCTACAGTATTCTCCATGCAAATTGGCGAGGGTCATTCCGTGAACCTGGTCGGCTGAGCGTTCGACGCCGAACCAATCCCGCTTCCCGAAGGTGAAGCAGGCATCGTGAGCAAGGGTCACGGAGAAGCCCAAGTCACCGGCAGAGCGCACGGTGGATTCGACGGAGCTGTTGGTGATCACGCCGGCAATCACGAGCGATCGCCCCGCAACGCGTTCGGCCAGATCCGTGCTGAGGAAGGCGCTGCACGTGGTTTTGCTCAGCACGCTCTCGCCCGGCAGCGGTGCCGTCCCTGGCTTGAACGCGTGCAACGGTTGACCGGGGGGGTACTTCGAATTCGGCTCCCGCGAATCATGACGCACGTGGACGATCGGCCCATTGCCGTGCCGCCAATGGTCGAGCAGCAGGCCGACGTTGGCCTCGGCGCCGAGGTTGTTTCGCCGTCCCCACGACGGATCGTCGATCGCGAGTTGGAGATCAATCAGGATCAGGGCCGGGCTCATTCCTCGATCCGCATGGCGATATCGTCGAGCAACGGCAGACAGTCGGCCAGGCGCTCGGCGAGGTAGTCCGGCCGATACCGCCGCAGGCTCTGTTCTGCTTCAAGAGCCCGCACGGCGCGTTCTCCCACCGGGAGAGCCGCGAATTCGGGGGCGGTGAGACCAACCTCGTTGCCGCAGCTGGTCAGGCCAATGGTCCACATACCGGCGTTCTTGCCCTCTTTGATGTCGCTCGGCGTATCGCCGATCTTGACGCATTGAGACAGCGGGTAAACGTTGAGCAGTTGGGCGTTCCGAAAAATCATCCACGGGGCGGGCCGACCGCCGCCCACCTCATCGGGCGTGACGCTCGCGTCGGGAGCGTAGCCGTCCCGCGCGGCGCGACGCATCACCACGTCCAGCATGTCGCGGGTATAGCCCGTCGATGAGCCGATGCGAATACCTCGGCGTCGCACCTCCGCCACGAAGTCAACGACGCCGTCGATGACTCCGGAGTGATGCTCCAGGATATTGAGCTGCCGTGGGACGAAGCTCTCAAACAAAGCCTGGACGTCCTTCTCCGTGGGCGCGGCGCCGTGCTTGGTAGCCCAGGCTTCTGCCACCCGCGGCAGCGCACAAATGGCTCGGATCTGGTCCTTCTTCAGCAGGCCCATCTCATGACGGGCCTCCCGACGTTCCAGCGGTACGGCGCGGAGGGAGAAAATCTCCTGGAGGACAACAACAGGGGCCAGGCAGCCGTGGTCGACGGTGGTGCCGGCCCAATCGAGAATCAGGGCTTTGATCATAGGGTGCTCGTGTGGGCGGCCAGGCCGAAGGAGAGGGTCATGCCGCTGCCGCCGGGGGCGGTGACGATGAGAACCCCGGGAGCCGGGTCAAAGACGCAGTAGGGCAGCTCCGGGTGCTTCGCGTAGACGCCGTGCCAGCGTTGGGTGATGGTCGTGTCGGGGAAGCGGGCGAAGGTGGCGAGATAGTTGAGAACCAGCGTATCGAGATGCGGTTTATCGAAGATGTCGACCGCGAGGCCGTACTCGTGGGTGTCGCCCAGGGTGATCTCTCCCGCGGCCGTTTGGGAAACCAGGACGTGGATGCCCCATTCGTCAAACTCGGGGGTCTCCGCGGCGATGCGGGCTTTCAGTTGCGGCAGGGAAGGGCAGAGGCCGAAGGAGCTGTAGAAGCGCAGGGTCAGCCCGGCGGCGAGTGAGGGGCCGAGCTGCCACTGGTCTGGCTGCGGGGCGGTGCGCAACATCTGCAGCTTGCAGCGGGTGATGCCGCTCGCGCCGAACACCTCGGGATAGAGCGTCTGGAAGTCGTCGCCCCCGCAGACGTAGACCTGGACCACCTCCCAGGTTTCCGCCCCGGCCGTGATGCGGGGAAGGTCGATCCGGGTGACCGCCGTGTTGTAGCGCAGGGTGACGCCAAGCTGTTCGGCGAGATAGGCCGGGAGGTTCCATAGCGTTACGCGAGGATCGACGACGACCTCCGTGGGCGACCACAAACCGCCCAGCAGCCCTTCGGCAACCACGGCGGGGCTACGGTCGAGCACCTGCCGCGGGGTCAGCCAAGTGACGTCGAAGCCCTGAGCCGGGGCGAGTGCCGCGAACTCCTGAGCCACGGTGGACTCGTCGTCGCGATAGACGACATGGAGCGAGCCGGTCGGATAATGCGGCAGCTTGGCAGCGGCTATGACTTCGAGCCACGTGGCACGGCTATCCATGGCCATTTGGTGCATGTGGCCGGCGGGCTGACCGACTGGCCACACCATGCCAAAGTTACGGATTGAGGCACCCATGGCGCGGGGCGAACGCTCGAAGAGCACGACACTTCGACCGGCCTTGGCGGCATGATAGGCATGCGCCAAGCCGAGGATGCCGCCGCCGACTACGGCGACGTCTGCACGGGGGTTAGACATAGATTGGGATCTTCCTGAGGGACACGGTAACTCCATTTCATCGTAAGCAGGGATCCACCCGCCAGCGACAGCGCGAAGAGGACGAAGAACAACGAATCCCAGCCATAGTGCTGCACGACGTAGGCGACGACGAAGGGCGATAGAAACTGGCCGGTGGAGCCGGTTCCGTTTACGAACCCGGCGGCCGTAGCGGCTGTCTCGCGGGTGGAGGAATCCTGCACCGCGGCCCCGCCCAGCAACGTGTCCGGCCCCAGACTCAGCAGCCCGATGAGAGCGATAGCCGGAATGATCACCCCTGTGCCTAAAGTTCCCGCCGCGGTGGGAATCAGGCATGCCAACGCGAGGCCCATCATCATCAGCGCCCCCACCGGGAAGCGCCGGGAGGCGAAGAGCTTGTCCGAAATGTATCCACTGAGCACGACCCCGGCGAAGCCACCCAACTCATAAACAGACGAGCTGTAGCCGGCGTCGGCCGCGGAGAGGCCGAGTCGTTCCGTGAGATAGATCGGTAGCCAGAACAAGAAAGCGTAGCGAGTCAGCTTGAGGCAGAAGTAAGCCCCCGCGATGACACGAATATTTCCGTTGCGCGCCACGCCGAGAAACTTGCTCAAGCTCTGGCGGGACGCCGCCGGGGTCTCGGTGACGATAGGGCCATTCCGGACCGTAGCCACGAAGATGACCCCTAAGCAAATCAACAGTGCCCCCGGGAGCCAGGCACCGCGCTGCCAACTGGGGAACAGGAAGAGAGAACTGGTGGCGGCGAAGGTGGCAAACGTGGTGGCGAGAAAGGCACCGAACGCGTAATTCGTGCACCACCAGCCCATCACTACCCCACGGTTCCGCGATTCAAACCAAGCGGACATGACCTTCAACAAGCCGGACCAGCCGCAGGCCTGCGCCAAACCGTTCAATGCCTGCAGCGCGATGACGGACGGGGTGTCGGTATGGAAGGCCATGATCACGCTGCACATTCCCGCGACGAGCATCCCGGCCGTCACCACCCGGCGGGGCCCGAAACGATCCGACAGCGTACCCATTAAAAACTGACCGATCGAATACATCAGGCTGTATCCGAAAATGGCGTTGGCGAGTTGGTCCTTCGTAATGCCGGTATTCTGCTGGAGCAGAGGCATCAGGACGCTAAAATTTTTTCGACACAGATAGAAGCCCGCGTAGGCGAACCAGGTGAGGACGAAAATCCGGATCCGCCAACCGCGCAGTACCTCAACTGTCATGAAAGATTGACTCTAGCGCGAACACATTTCGAGATGATGAAAGCAGACCATGAAACAGATTCTCTTTCTTTTTTTCGTCGTGCTGGCCGCCGCTGCCCCCCGCCATGTTGTGATTGTCGGAGTCGATGGTTTGAGCGTCGAAGCGTTTCAAAAAGCCACAATGCCCAACCTAAAGAAACTGATGGCCCGCGGAGCTTGGACGCTCCATGCGCGCGGCGTACTGCCGACGGTTTCGAGCCCTAACTGGATGTCGATCATCTCCGGGGCCGGCCCGGAGCAGCACGGCGTCGACTCGAACGAGTGGGAGCGGTTCAACCACGCGATTGAACCGATCTGCGCCGGCCCGGAGAAGATCTTCCCGACGCTGTTTAGTCAGTGGCGCTCCCAGAGGCCGAAGGCTCACTTGGCGATGATTCATGATTGGCAGGGCTTCGGCAGGCTGGTGGAGAAGGATTCGACGAACGAAACGCGGCACGTGAAAGGGTCGCCCGCGGCGACTGCCGCGGCCATCGCCTACTGGAAGCAGCATCGGCCGGGCCTTTTGTTTCTTCATTTGGACGACGTGGACCATGCGGGGCATGACAAAACATGGGAGTCGGTTGACTACCTCCGGGCGGTGGAGGAAGCCGATCGGCTGATCGGCGAACTGATCGCGGTTCTGCCGCTGGAGCAGACATTGGTCGCAATTGTGGCCGACCACGGCGGCACCGAGAAGGGGCACGGGCATCCGACGATGCGCGAACTGGAAGTGCCGTGGATCCTGGCTGGGCCCGGCGTGGCGAGGGGTCGGGAGTTGACCGGAACAATCTATTCCCTCGATACCGCTCCCACCGTGTTTGGGCTACTCGGCCTGAAGCCTCATCCCTGTTGGACGGGGCGGGCGGTTCCGGTCAAATGAGCTACGAGCATCGCACGGTAGGCTTCAAGCGGGGTGACCAATCGTCCCGGCTCCTTGGCTTGTTCGTCCCAACTGCGAAGACGTAGACAGTCCTTGAGTTCGGGCGCTTCGCCGAAGGCGGTCGCCTCTTCGATCGACATCGGGCCGCCCTGATGAATCAGGGTCTCGGTACTGGCCGGCGACAAGCGTTTGGCGTAGTTGGCGTTGGTGGTCACTAGGTAACGCTTCGCACCGACGTGCCCGCGCACCAGTGAGCGGAGCCGAGCAGAGAAGCCGCGTTCGGCGAGCCATAACGAACCCAGGTCGTCGTGGTTGATGACGCCCACATGGCCGAGACGAACCGCGCGAGGGTCATCAATATTGTGCCCGATATCGTGCAGTAGAGCGGCTAGAATCAACTCGTCGTCAGCCCCGGCGTCGCGGGCGGATTGGGCCGCCTGGAGAGCGTGGGCGAGTTGAGAAACGGGTTCGCCGAAGTAGTCGGCATCCGCGGAGGCCTCAAGCAAGCTCAAGACCTCTGCGGCGATCTGCTCAGCCGGCCTCATCTCCCCCCGAGGTATCCTAGGGGCTTATACGCGACGCAGTCGATTTCGACCCGCATCTCAGGGTTAGGCATCACCGCTTGGACGGTTGTCCGCGCTGGCTTAGCGGCACCGAAAAACTCGCTATAAACCTCATTCATGGCGCTGAACTCCGCGACATCTTTGAGGAAAACTGAACATTTGACGACATCGGAAAGCGAAGCACCGGCACCTTCCAGGATCTTTTGGATGTTGGTGATGACGATGCGCGTCTCGTTCCGGATGTCGCCGAGCTCAAACTGGCCGGTTTCGGTATTAAAGGGGCCTTGGCCGCTGACGTAAATGAAGTCACCGGCCCGGACTGCGTGAGAGTAGGGCCCGGCGGGCGCGGGCGCGCCGGGAATGTGAAAGCGTTCAATCATAACGATGGTTGGTTATTCAACGGGTTTGCGGGTGCGGGGCCGACGAACGCTGGGGCTAGCAACCTTTTTGGCCGCGGCCGGGGCTCGCTTCCTCGCCGGGCTACTGGTACGACGACCGGCGGGCTTCTCCTCGGGTTCGACGGGCAGTTCGGCGACGGCTACAGCCTCAGTCGCTTCCTCTTCGGCGATCGATTCTGCGAGCACTGCGGACGCAGAGGCCCCAGCCGCCGTCTCCCGAAGCGGCTCGGACTCAGGAGCGGGAGGGGCGAACTCTGCGCTGAGGTAAACCATCATCCCGCGCTGTTCGTCCGGCTCCATACGAACCATGAAGTTGTCTTGCGCGAAATTCAGGAACTCATTGAACTCCTGGTAGCCATACCTCTTCATGTCGAAGTCGGCGTGGATCTTGCTCATCCAACCAGCCACGCTTTCGGTGCTGGCCCCATCTTCCATATCGAGCTTGTAGATCTCAAGTACTTGGCGGAGCAGCGGTAGCGCTTCATGCTTCTTGTTGGCAGCACCTTCGGCTGCGGCCGCGGTTGCCGCCGAGAGCAGTTCGATTGTATACCGGCCTTCGGTTCCGTGGAGCTGGATATACCCAGCTACTTTCATCTTGTCGATGAACTCGGAAAAGGCGCTAGCGCCGTAAGACCGCTCATTAAAGCTCGGATCGAGCTGCTTCATCGTGCTCTTGAGGAGCCCGAGTTGCGGCTGCACGCCACGACGCTGCAGAACGCTGAGCGCCCGTTCGACGAGGGGCATGGCTTGGGTGACCTCGAGGGGCTGGGGACGGTTTCGGCGATAGCCGCCGGACTGGCCGCCGGAAGATTGAGAACCACCGTCGCGCGGCGGAGCCTGTTCTCGGGGGGCTTGCTCGCGAGGAGGCGCTTGGTCCCGGGCAATCTGTTCTCGAGGCGGCGCCGGTTCGCGCACCGGTCCGAGGACGTACTTCCGTTCCGGAATCACGCGGACGTCGTCGGTCAGCAAGCTCTCGTAGCTAATGAATTCGTGGCAGTTCTGCTGCAGGATGTTCGAGGTGAACGCCTTGCCGCCGACGATGTAGATCGTCTTGCCATAACCCCGCAGCTTGTTCACCAGCGGAATGAAATCACTGTCGCCGCTGATAATGGCGAACGCATTCACGTTCTTGTGGGTGAAGGCCATCTCGAGCGCGTCCAACGCGAGATTGATATCCGCGCCGTTTTTGTCGCCCCTCGGGGACGGGAGGCGCTGCACCATCTGGACCGCATTCTCCGCCATCTGGCGAACGGCCGGCTCTTGTCGGCTCCAGTTGGCATAAGCGAACTTGGCAACGATATCGCCACGTTCTTTCAATGCGTCGAGGGGAAGCGAGACGTCGAACTCGCGACGCAACGTCGACTTCACGCCGATTTCGATGTTGTCGTAGTCGACAAATACGGCGATGTTTTGGCGTTCTTGCATGTAGTCTTTAATCCTTAGTGCGGGGCGGGATTTGCCTTGTGAGGAAGTCCGGCTGCGCCGCGGATGAATTGCTTTGTCCGGTTTGGGGGAACCGGGGGGGCAGAGCCTCCGCGATTCCGGCCTGTTTCATGTCCGCGGCTGGCATAGTAGAGCTGATTCCACTCCATCCCACGACCGCTTTGTCCGCTGGTAGCCCAATGAGGCGGTAGCGGTTCGTTCCGTTCATCCTGATCCGACGGTGGGCGGCTGTTTGCCGACCGAAGCCAACTCGATCCGGGCTCACTTTTAGAACAGCGCGGAATGCCTCATCCACTAGCAGCATGTCATGAGTTCAGGGTACCGCATCCGCGACGCTCGTTGGCCAGGGTGGGCGAGACGGCCTCCAAAGGCCAGCCAACGAGAAAAACTTTGCGGGTGGAGGGGCACCACGGGAACAAGACCCCAAGTGGCGTATCGGCCATAACTACCTTATAAAGAACAAGTTAGCTGGCATCTTGGCGAAAAGCACTAAGATCCGGTATACCCCAACAGTCCATGCCTGTTCCGGTACGGAAAGTACCTTTGGCCGAGTGTCGGATGCCGCGGCGTTTTCCAGAATGGGTCATCCCAAATTCTTGCTCTGGAAGTTGCAATGTCTACACCACTGGTCACGCTGATTATCCCCTGCTATAACGAAGTCGAAGGCCTCCCCCAACTCCTGTCCCGGTTGGACACGATGCGCGCGACGGGTTCGATGCTGCGCTGGGAAGTGCTCTTTGTCAACGACGGTTCGCAGGACTGCACAGGTTCGGTGTTGAATCACATGATGGACCACTACGATTGGATCCGTGTCGTGCACCATATTAAAAACCGTGGTCTGGGTGCCGCGCTGCGGACCGGCTTTCAATACTCCGATTCGCCCTATATCTGCACGATGGATAGCGACTGCACGTTTTCGCCGGAAACGCTTCCCGGAATGGTGGCCATGCTCCAGGCGGGTGCGGACTTGGTCACGGCTTCCCCTTGGCATCCCGATAGCGAAAAGGCTACTTGCCACCCAGTCCGCGGCTTCCTAAGCCGTTCTGCTTCCCGCCTGTACACCCTGATTCTGGGAACCACGGTTCACAGCTTCACCCCGATGCATCGCGCCTACCGTCGCTCGGTTATCAAACGAACCCCCTTCGATTCAAACGGATTTTCCGCCGTCGCCGAAATCATGGTCAAAAGCTTGGCGCAGGGCTTTCGCGTAAAGGAAGTTCCGATGCCGGTCGCGCAGCGCCAGTTCGGTGAGTCGAAGATCAAAATCATAGACTCAATCGTGGGCCACTTATCGCTGATGCGGATGGCAACCACCTCTGTCTTCACCGGTTGGGTGAAGCAACGGCTCGCTTGGGGACGTCTCGCGGTCGACAAATAGTCTCTAGAAGGAATACCAGAATGCCTACCACCGCTCTTCCCTATCCTCAGGTCGCCGTCCTTGGCGGCGGCATCTCCGGTCTCGTTTCCGCCTATCGGCTTCTGCGGCAGGGCGTCGGCGTCACCCTATTCGAAGCCACCGAGGCGCTCGGCGGACTCGGTGGCACCTTCGAATATCGCGGCGCAGTGATCGAGCAGTTCTATCACGTCATGCTCAACTCCGACGTGCCTCTGCTGAGCCTGCTCGAAGAGTTAGGCTTGGCCGGGACCATCCGTTGGCAGGAAACCGGGATGGGGTTCCAATACGAAGAGGCCTTCTACCCCTTCAATACGCCGTTGGACTTGCTCCGCTTCGGAGCCTTGACGATCACGGAACGGCTGCGTACCGCCATCGGTGCCGCCTACATCACGAAGTTCGTTAAGGATGGCACGGCGCTGGACGGGATCACCGCCGCCACCTGGCTAACCGCGATCTTTGGGGCCTCCGTGTTCGAAAAACTGTGGCGTCCCTTGCTCACAGCCAAATTCGGAGACCTTTTCGATACGGTTCCGGCCTACTGGTTCTGGAGCCGTCTCACTCGCGAGAAGGGCGGCGCCAAAGAAGTGAAAGGCTACGTAAACGGCGGATATCGAGCCATCGCCAACGCGCTTGCCGATGAAATCGTTCGGCTGGGTGGCCAGATTCGGCTGACGACGCCGGTGCAGAGTCTTCACGAAACAGCCAACTCTATTCGGGTCAATAGCAAGGGAAAGTGGGAGTCGTACTCGGCCGTTATTTCGACGCTGCCGCTGCCGCTTCTGCGGAAGATCGCCGACGGTCAAATTTGCGGTTCCGTGCCGCAATCGGAGTTGGTCTATCAGGGCGTCGTCAATGTGGTCGTGATTCTGAAGCAGTGCCTTCAGCCTTACTACTGGAACGCGATCGTCAAACAGGGATTTCTGTTCCAGGGTTTGGTCGAGACGACGCACGTTGTACCACTCGAGCAGACCAACGGACGTCACCTCGTCTACCTGATGAACTACTGCCACAAAGACAGCGAGACCTATATCCGCAGCGACTACGACTGGGGGTCCCAAGCGCAGAAGGCGGTCCGCTCGCTCTATCCCGATTTCGACCAAACGATGATCGAAGAGATGAAAGTTTTCCGGGCTCCTTTCGTGGAGCCCGTTTGGCCGGTCAACTACCTCGCCGATCGGCCCTCCGCGCAGATCGCGGGCAGCAAGGTTTTCCTGGCCACGACGGCTCAAGCCTATCCACGGGTGAATGCCTGGAACACGATGGTCCAGATCGCCAGCGAAACGGTCGAGACAGTGTGTGCCGAACTCGCTGGACGTCCCGCTTCTGGTGCCGCCGCCGTAGATGAACTCACGTTAGCCTAACGTTTCAACACAATTGATAAAATTAAGCCCAATAATGCTTCGCCTAGTTGCCGGATCCCTTGCTCTCGCCCTGATCGTATTCGCGCAGAATATCTCATCCGGCCTCTCCGGCACGATTGTCGACCAGACCGACGCCATCATCCCCGGGGCTCAAGTCGTCGCCCGGCAAAGTCGCACGGGCTTTCAAAAGGTATCTACTTCGAACGAGGCTGGTTACTTCTCGTTCCCTGATCTCTCGTCAGGGCAGTACACGATCTCCATCGAGCACGGCGGCTTTAAGAAATATCAGCAAACAGATATAGCGCTGAACTCGGGCGAACAGCGAACGCTGGGTCGGATCAAGCTCCAGGTTGGCGAGACGGCCGACACCGTTACCGTGGAAGCGGCCGGTGCCCAAGTACAACTCGGTTCCAGCGAAAAATCAGCATCGATCACCCAGGAAGAGTTGCAGAATCTGGCGCTTCGCGGGCGCGACGTCATGGACGCGGTCGGACTGCTCCCCGGCGTCATTGACACGAGCGACGGCCGCGAGTCGCCGTCGAATAATGGAACGGGCGGGCTCTTTCTTTCGGGGGGACGAGACAACTCGAAAAACGTGAGCGTCGATGGCGTCACCACGCTCGATACCGGGTCCAACGGCGGCGTTCACTCCATGCCCTCAATGGACTCCGTGGGAGAGGTGAAGGTGCTCCTGTCGAACTATGCAGCCGAGTACGGTCGCAATTCGGGAGGGGCCATCACCATCATCACCCGCGGCGGCGGTAAGCAGTTTCACGGCAGTGCCAGCTACTTCAACCGCCACGAAAAATACTCCGCCAATAGCTTCTTCAACAATCAACGCGGCGTGGAGCGGCAGCCTTATCGCTACAACATCGGCAACTATCAACTCAGCGGACCGGTCTACATCCCCGGAAAAATCAATCGCGATCGTTCGCGACTTTTCTTTTTTTTCAGTCAGGAGTTTCAGCGCCAGTTTATCGAGTACGGCTCGCGGACGGTGACCGTCCCGACGGCGCTCGAACGCGGCGGTGATTTCTCCCAAAGCCGCGATACAAATGGTCGGGCTCGCGTGGTTCGGGATCCCTTGACCAACCGCGACGCCGCTAACAACAAGCTGCAGTTCCCGGGGAACATTATTCCCCCCAGCCGTCTCCACCCGATCGGACAGAAGATCCTCGGCATCTTTCCCATGCCGAACTTCGTAGACCCCATCCCGAATCGCCGCGACCAGTGGAACTTCATCTCCGCCCAAAGCGGCAGCTATCCCCGGCGGACCGACATCCTCCGGCTCGACTTTCAGCC
>CANNLB010000015.1 GCA_947505565.1 Acidobacteriota bacterium
ATCGCCGGACGTTGCCTCCGGCCCCCGTCGAGCGAACACTGGAGCCGATCGCCGAAGTAGCCGTCGCCGCCAGCGCCGGAAGCTCCGATCTTCCCCCCATTGGCTTCGAATCGAAATACCGCCCGAACCCGGCGGTCAACGTTCCCTTCGTCGACCGCTGCTTAGCTGGCTTCCTTTCGTAATTCCCGGCTGCCCCCGAACCGTTCGCTGATCTTTGACAACTGAATACTAAAAAGCCAATTTCAAGGCGAACTGCACCACTCGCGGATTTCCGGTCGTATTGCGAATTACGCCATAACTAGCCGCCGTAATACTCCCTCCGGGGTTCGCGAAGTTGGCGATGTTGAGCACGTTGAAGAACTCGTTACGCCATTCGAGGTTCACCCGTTCGGTCAACGTGAACTTCTTGTTGATCGACAGATCGGCGTTGCGCTGGATCGGGCCACGGAGAATGTTCCGAGCTGTGTCGCCAAAGAAGTTGCCCGCGCGAACAAAGGCCGCCGTGTTGAAGTATCGATTCAACCGGTCCTGCGTCCGGCCCGATCCCTGCGCCGTGGTGATCGTCGCCCCCGGAGACCAACTCGCGCGGCTGTTCGCTGTCCCGTAAAGCGCGGCGCCGCTCGTGTCGAGAATGCTGATCGGTGTCCCGCTCTGCAGAATCGCCACCCCGGCCACCTGCCAGTCGCCGAAGATCTGCTTATTGAGCCGCCCGTAAGGCAGGTTGTAGCTGAAGTTCACCACCACACGATGGGTCCGATCGAAATCGGACAGACCACGGTTCAGCGAAAGCCGCGTCTGGTCCCCATCCAGTTGCGTGAAAGTGGCCCCGGTGCCGGATCCAGAATTGTTATCCAGCGACTTGGCCCAAGTGTAGGAAGCCAGCAGCCGCACGCCCTTCGAGAGACGACGCGTCACAGAGGTCTGCAGCGAGTTGTAGCTCGAATCGGTGGAGGTTTCGAGCCAAACCAGGCCGGTGGGCGAAAAGCCGACGTACGGTACTCGCAGCGAGGCGTTCGCCGACGTGTTCGTCGTTTGGCCGCCAATCGGGCTGGTGGCCGAAGCCAGGATCGGCTGGTTGATCAGCCGCTGCGTCGCCAGACGAGAGCCCTTGGTTCCCTGGTAACCAACTTCGACCATCGTCGACGACGTCGCTTGATACTGCGCATTCATACCCCATTGCTGTAGGTAGGGCGTCTTCAGCGTCGGGTCCACGGCGTTCAGGCCGATGGCTGGGCGGTCGGTCGTGTAAGGCGGGGCGGAAAGTTGCGGCGCCACCGGAAAGTCCGCGCGGGCCGGCAGCGTCGGGAAGGGATTCTGCATGGAATACGACGTATTGGCCGCGCCCTGAAGGTCGGTCCGGACATAGCCAGGCAGTGAGAGCGCTTCGAGCAGACCCAACTGGTTCGAGAGCCGGTCGTAGTAGATGCCGTACCCGCCGCGCAGCGCGATTTTTTCAGAAAGCTTGTACGCAAAGCCAAACCGCGGGGCAAAATTCCGATTGGGCTCGGAATCAAGCAGGGTATTCGCCACTTTCGGAATGCCAGGGATCGGCTTCTGCGTGGCGCTGGTCTGCACGAACCCGGCGCTTGTGAATCCGCCCACCGGCGGCGCCCGATATAGCCGCGTATCGAAGCTGCCGTTCCGCCCCTGCTTGTCGACCGCGTAACCCAGGTAGTCCCAACGCAGCCCCAGATTCAACGACAGGCGGGACGTGATTTTCCAGTCGTCCTGCACATAAAAGGCAAGGTCCGTGATGCGGTCCATGCGGTCGGTGACGCCACTGGCAACGCTGGACGTATTGATGTTGCTGAAGCCGGTGCCGTTCCCACCCTGCGTGATGGGCGTGCCCGGCAGACCGGTGAGGAAGTCTCCGAAACTCTGAATGGTCAGCGAGCCGCGGAAGCGGTTGTTGGAGTAGTAGTCATCCACGTACCTGCGCATCTCGACGCCCGTGCGGATCTGGTGCTTGCCGCGGACCCAGGACAAGGTGTCGACGAAGTGGTAGGTGTCCTGTGCCACGCCCTGGTCGGCGTTCACGCTATAGCCGAGGCTGAAGACGCCGGTGACCGTGATCTGTGGAATGTCCGGAAAGTCCTTCGCGTTGAAGCGCTGCATGCCGATCGCGCTGAGCGGAATCTTGTTCTCTTGCAGCACGGTGCCGAGCAGACGGCTGAAACCCATGCGGGCTTCGTTCACGATATTGGGCGTCAGGATGTGGGTGTCGGTCAAGCTCATGATCCGGCTCTTGAAATCC
Source organism: Acidobacteriota bacterium (assembly GCA_947505565.1). Classification (GTDB taxonomy): domain Bacteria; phylum Acidobacteriota; class Terriglobia; order Bryobacterales; family Bryobacteraceae. Next base: position 2,255 of record CANNLB010000015.1, read on the forward strand.
TGGGTGGTGCCAAAGCCCGGCACCGTTGCCGCAGGCAGCGGCTGAAACGCCGGCTGGCCCGAAATGATGGATTTGAATATCAGCCGGTTCTTGCTCGTCAGTTGATGGTCCACGTTTGAGATGTACTGGTTCTCTTCGTAGCGGGCGGGGATCGAGACGGCGTAGTTGACGCCTGCGACCGCCTGCTGGGGCGAGGGGATGACGAACTGGCCGTTATCGAGCTTCAGGTTCAAGAGCGCCAGCGAGACCGGATTGATGTTGGTTCCGTCCGCCGCAATGGTGGGGCCGCCGCGGGTGCCCCGGAGGCCGGTGAACGCTCGGCCCAGCGAAGCGCGGGATCGATCCAGCGGAATCAGCGGCAGGTTCAACGAGCTGGAACCGGAAAGGCCGTTGCGCTGCTGGGTCCCTTGGTAGGAGAAGAAGAAGAAGGTCTTGTTCTGGATCACCGGGCCGCCCAGGTTGCCCCCAAACTGGTTCTGCTTCAGCACCGGCCGAGCCTGGCCAGTCGAGTTAAAGAAGAAGCTGTTCGCATTGAAGGCTTCGTTCCGCAAAAACTGGAACACGGTGCCGTGGAACTGCGGCGTGCCGGAGCGGGTGACCAGGACGACAGCGGCGCCGCCGCTGCGGCCGGACTGCGCGTCGTACAGGCCAGTCTGCACCTTGAACTCCTGAATCGCTTCGGGCGACGGAGCAACGAGACCATTGGAGGCGAAGGCGTTTTCGTTCGAGGTGTTGCTATGGATGTTAACCGAGTCAACGCCGTCGATGTAGACCGAGTTCGAACCGAGTCGGGCTCCGCCTGAAGAGATGTTCTGCGTACCACGCCCCAGCGCCCCGGCGTCGTTCAGCGGCCCGGAGGTGCCAGGCGACAGAGCGAGCAGTTGGGTGAAGTTGCGGGACGAGAGCGGAAGCTCCTTCATCGCGCTGCCATCGACGACCCGGCCGAGCGCCGCGGATTCGGTTTGCAGCAGCGGTGTGGAGGCCGAGACTTCAATCCTCTCCGTGACCCCGGCTGGGTTCAATACTAGACTCACCGCGATCCGCTCGGTAACGCCCAGAATGGCCCTCGCGGCACTGGTGGAGAACCCCGCCAGCGACGCCTCAATGCGGTACTCGCCCGGAGCGAGGAACGGGAACGAATACTGGCCGGAGGCCGAAGAAACGGCTTGCCGCTTCTCGTTCGTGTTGGTGCTGATGGCAGTGACCTGAGCGTTGGCAACGGCGGCGCCGCTTTGGTCGGAGATGGCACCGCTGATGGTGCCGGAGGTCTGGCCTAGCAGCGTTGCGGCCGCAGCCAGGAATACAAAGAAACGAGACATACGTGGTAGACCCTCTTTGGCTTCATGGTACGCCGAAAAATAACCAATTAGAACCGAAGTCGCATCCCGCCCCAAATGCCGCGTGGCGCACCGGGAGCGTAGAACGTCGCCTGGCGCGCCGGGAATACCCCTCCCACCGCCGGAAACGGACGCGCGATGAAGTTGCCTTCCGCGGTAAATCCGGTGGGACCGAGTTGAGCGCCGGAGTAGTATTGGCGGTCAAACAGGTTGTTGATCTGGCCGAATAGCTCCACCCGCCGGTGAAGTTCATACCGGCCACCCAGGTTGGCCACCGCGTAGCCGGGGCTGGAGCCGGGGCCGATGAACAGTCGACCGTCCGGCTGATGCTGGCTGTTCTCATTGCCCCGCGCGATGGCGCCCGAAATGCCGACCACTCCAACGTTAACGACGAACTTCGATGTGAACTGAATATCCGCGTACGCCTTCGTCATATGGTGCGGCACCAACGGAATCCGCTGTCCGGAGACGATGGCAATCCGTCCTTCCCGGTTCGAACTATTGGCCTGACCGTTCACGATTTCGGGGCTGCGAAAGGTAGCGTCGAGGAATGTATAGTTGGCACCCATCGTCACGCGGCGGACGCGGGTGCTGACCCCGGCTTCAATGCCTTGCCGCAGCGTTTGGCCGAAATTCCTGAAGTAGCCGAAGCCGGTCTGCGGCGAGGCAACAAACAGCAGGTCGTTGCGGTTATCGGCCCGGAACCAGCCGAGGTTCCAGCGAATCTTGCTCTCGCCCGTGCTGCGGACCCCGCCTTCGACGGTGCGGGTGACCACCTGCTGCAGCGGCGGATCGCCGGCTAGGGCGTTCGGCAACCGGCAGGGCGAGGCGGGGTCGGCGCAGCCGAGCTCAATGGCGGTCGGCGCCCGGCTGCCTTCGCTGTAGCTGGCGTAAAGGCCCCGGTAGGTCAAGCCGACGCTGGGGTTGAAGCGGCTGAAGACATGGGAGCCGGTGAGCGACCCAGTGCCGGCCTGGGGCTGGATGCGATCGAGATTATCGATGGTGGTGCGGTTGAAACGGCCGGAGGCCGTCAGGGTGACGGCGCGGCCGAGACGAATCGTGTCGACAGCGAAAAGGCTGGCGGTATGGATCCGGCTGGCGAGGTTGACGCGGTTGTCGAAGGGTTCGCCGTCGACATCGCCGCCGGTGACGCCATCGGCGAAAGCACCCAAGGGGGTAATGCCGCGGTCCGGGTTCAGATAGCCGAGTTCGGTGGACTGTTGGAAGTTGACGCTGTTGCCGTCGTAGGCGGCCCCCGCCGTAACTTGATGGCGCTGGGACGTCCAGGAGAGTTGGCCGGACACGCCGTAGTTGCGTTGCTGGGCCATACTGCGGTTCAGCAGGCCGTTGCATTTCTCGCCGGGCTCATCGCGGAGCAGGACGTTGGCGATGCAGCGCCATTTCGGAAACGGCGTATTGGCGGCGTTTTCCCCGGCGGTGGGAAAGCCCGTGTAGCCAGCGGCCGTCAACGCCGCGCGCTCCGCCGCGTTCGGTTGGTAGACCGACTGGTCGAACGAATCTTCGTTGCTATCGCCATTTAAGGTGCCCGTGCGGATGTAGCGGAAATAGCCGTTGCCGGAGAACGTCAGGCTGGGGGCCAGCGCATGCTGCACGCCGAGATTCACGAACGGCGACCGGTGGGCGGTGACGTCGGGCTTGGTGTAGACGCTGCGGTAGTCGCGAAGGAGGAATCGCTGCTCCTGCAGACCGTTGCCCAGCAGTGCATTGTTGGCATATGCCACGCTGAGTCCGACCGAAGTCCGCTGCCCCTGCCAACCGAGCTTCGTGAAGAGCTGCCGGACGTTGGAGGGCGAAGTCTCGCGCCAGCCGTCTTCAAAGAAGAGGTTGCCGGCGGTGTACCAATGAAAGCCGCGCGGAACAGAGCCGCCGTGCTCGAACTCGGTGACTTTTCGCCCGAAGCTGCCGCCGTTCAGGGTCAGCGTGGAGCCGGGGTGGCTGCGCCCGTCCTTCGAGCGAAGCGAGAGCGCCCCGCCGAGCGTGTTCAACCCAAAAACCGGATTCGACCCGGGGATTAGCGCCATTTCGGCGGTGGCGAGGCGCGGGATGAGGTCCCAACTGACGACGTCGCCGAAGGGCTGATTCAGCCGGACGCCGTCCATAAAGATGGAGACGCCTTGCGGAGTGCCGAGGAGGGGCGACGCGGTGTAGCCGCGATAGTTGAGATCGGGCTGCAGAGGGTTGCCCTGTATCTCGTTCAGGTAGACGCCGCCGAGTCGACGGTTGGCGAAAGCGGGGAGATCGAGGGCACCGGAGGCGGTGAAATCGCGGTCGGTTGCCGTTTGCAGCGGGGCGGGGATGTTGTCGCGGGAGCGATCAAGGCCGGGAAGGGGCGTCGGGCTGACCACGTCGACGGAATAGGAGGAAGCCCCGACGGTCATGGTGACGGTCTTCGACAGGGGGCCGGAAAGGTCCAACACTTGCACTTGGCGGGCGAAGCCGGGGTGAGCCAGCGATAGGCGATAGCGGCCGACAAGGAGGTCGAGGCTGGCTTGGCCTTTCGCATCCGTGCGGACACGGGTGGAGACGCTGGAGGCCAGGTTGTCAATATGGCCGGAGACGGCCATGGGGGCGCCGGAAGGGTCCGTGACGGTAATCGTCAGGACCGTGGCGAAGAGCGAAAGAAAGGTCACGCAGCTATATTCCTGCGGGGCGGGAGTTGTTCAGAGTATTTTGGAGAGGTGTCGAATGTAGCCGTTTGGCCGGAGCAAACTTGGCCGCTTGCGAAGATGTACGGGCAGTGGCGCGCGCCGCTGTTACGGTATCTCGCCGCGATGGGCTTGACGAGGGCGGACAGCGAGGACGTGGCGCAGGAGGTGTTCCTGGCGCTGGGGCACCATTTGCAGCGGGATGCGTCGCAGGAGAATCTGCGCGGTTGGGTGTTTCGAGTGGGGCATAATCTGGCGTTGAAGCGGCGGATGCAGTTGGGGCGGGTGGCGGAGAGCATCGAGGTTTGCGACCCGGGCCCGAGCCCGGAAGAGTTGGCGGTATTGAAGCGGCGGCAGGAGCGGTTACAAGCGGTTGTCGCCGCGCTGCCGGAACGGGATAGGTGCTGCCTGGTGCTGCGGGCGGAGGGGTTGCGGTACCGGGAGATCGCCGGGGTATTGGAAATGTCGCTGGGGACGGTCGCATCCTCGCTGGCCCGATCGTTGGGGAAACTAGCCGAGGTAGAGGGACGATGAGACACCTCGACGACGCGGAGTTGATGGCGGTGATGGACGGCGAAGCCGGGGCCGAGCATTTGCAGGAGTGCTCCGCTTGTCGGGCTCGGTATCAGGTGCTGGAGCGGGCGATGGGAGAGTTCACGGCGATGCATCGGGGCAGCCGGATTCCCAAGTGGAAGTACGCGGCAGCGGCCGCGATGGTCGTGGTGGGCGTGGGGCTATGGTGGAGCCAAAAGCGGGCCGACCTGCCGAATGCGGCCTTTACCCCGGGCGCGACCCGGCCGATGACCCAGCAGCAGGTTTGCGTCGCGCTGGCCCAGGATGACGACCGGACCGCGCCGCGAGAAATGGCCGCGGTGGTCTTCGCCCGCTACGGGATCAAGGATCCCAAGCCAAGGGCGTATGAAGTGGACTACCTGATCACCCCGGCGCTCGGCGGGGCGGAGGACGTTCGGAATTTGTGGCCGCAGCCCTACGCCGGTAGCGTCTGGAATGCCCGCGTCAAGGACGCCTTGGAGGACTATCTGCGCACGATGGTCTGCAACGGGCGATTGGAACTGGCGACGGCGCAGGAAGAGATCGCCGGAGATTGGATCAGCGCCTATCAGAAGTACTTCCGCACCGAGGCCCCCCTGCCGCCGCACGCGCAATTCGTGAAGGACAGGGCGTGGGAGTAACATTAGCGATATAGTTTAGGCATGCTCCGAGTTGTAGTTTTTTTCCCGGCCCTGTTACTAGCCCAGCAGCCAGTGATTAATCAGTATTGTGTCGGCTGTCATAACGGCACTTCCAAGGCGGCAGGTTTAGCATTGGATACGGCCAAAGCGGACGACACGGCGACTTGGGAAAAGGTGCTCCGGCGGGTGCGGGGCCGGACGATGCCGCCGGTCGGGTTGCCTCGGCCGAAAGAAGCCGACTACCAGAACTTGGTCGCAACTTTGGAGACAAAACTCGATGCCGGCAAGCTAGACCCGGGGCGTACCGATACGTTCCGCCGGTTGAACCGGACAGAGTACCAGAACGCGATTCGAGACCTGCTGGCCGTCGATGTCGACGTCACGGGGTTGCTCCCGAGCGATGACGCCAGCCATGGTTTTGATAACGTCACCGTCGGCAACCTGTCGCCGACGTTGCTTGAACGCTACCTAGGAGCCGCCCGCAAAATCAGCCGCCTGGCTATCGGTATCCCCCCGAAACAGGTTGGCGGAGATACCGTGATGCTGCCGCCGGACCTCACGCAGGAAGAGCACTTCGAAGACCTGCCGCTGGGTACCCGCGGCGGCACTGTCGTCAAGTACACCTTCCCGCTCGACGCCGAATACGAGATTCAGCTTCGCCTCCAGCGCGATCGAAACGAGCATGTCGAAGGTATCCGTGGCACCCACATCGTCGAACTGATGCTCGACGGCGAGCGCATCCAGGCCTTCACCGCCAAGCCTCCCGGACAAGGCCAAGACCATTCCGTCGTCGATCGCGAGTTCAACATCCGCCTCCGTGTCAGCGCCGGGCCACACGTCATCGCGGCCGCCTTCCCGAAGCAAAGCTCCACTCTGCTCGAAACCGAACGCCAGCCCTACCAGGCCCATTTCAATATGGACCGCCATCCCCGCATCACACCCGCCGTCTTCTCGGTCACCGTCAACGGACCCTACGCCGTGAAGGGCCCCGGCGATACGCCGAGCCGACGGGCGATTTTTGTTTGCAAGACCGAAGACGAAGCTTGCGCCACGAAGATCCTTTCCAACCTGGCGCGGCGAGCCTATCGTCGGCCCGCCACCGAGACTGATCTGAGAGTGCCGCTGAAGTTCTATCGCGAAGCACGCAAGACCGAAGGGTTCGAAGCGGGCATTGAAATGGGCCTGCGCGCGGTGCTTGTGAGCCCGGAGTTTTTGTTTCGAGTCGAGCAGGACCCCACGGGCGTAGCGCCGAAGGCGGTCTATCGGATCAGCAACCTGGAACTGGCGTCGCGGCTCTCATTCTTCCTCTGGAGCAGCATTCCGGATGAGGAGTTGCTGGCTGCAGCCGTTCGCGGAGAACTGCATCAACCTACCGTGCTGCAGAAGCAGGTGAAGCGGATGCTGGCCGACGGGCGGTCTAAAATGCTCGTCACCAACTTCGCCGACCAGTGGCTCTACCTGCGGAATCTGGCATCGATCACGCCGGACATGCGCGCCTTCCCGGACTTCGACGACAACCTCCGCCAAGCCTTCCGCAAGGAAACCCACCTGTTCTTTGAAAGCGTGATGCGGGAAGACCGTAGCGTCCTCGACCTGCTCCGCGCCGATTACAGCTTTCTGAACGAGCGCCTCGCCAAGCACTACGGCGTACCGAACGTCTACGGCAGCCGCTTCCGGAAAGTGACCTTTGGCCCGGAGACCATGCGCGGGGGTCTGCTGCGGCAGGGCAGTATTTTAACCGTCACTTCCTACGCCACGCGGACCTCGCCCGTCATCCGCGGCAAGTGGATCCTCGACAATATTTTAGGCGTTCCGCCCCCGCCCCCACCGCCGAATGTGCCGGCGCTGGAAGAAGCCAAGGCCGCCATGAAGAAGATGACCATGCGCGAGCGCCTCAGCGAACACCGCAAGAACCCAGCGTGTTCCGGCTGCCACAAACTCATGGACCCCGTCGGCTTCTCGCTCGAGAATTTCGACGCTGTGGGCCGCTGGCGCCAGGCCGAAGACGGCACGCCGGTCGACGTCAGCGGTGGCCTGCCGGACGGCGCCAACTTCAGCGGCGTCGCGGGGCTCGAAAAGGCCCTACTGACGCGGCCTGAACTTTTTGCTACAACCTTTATAGAGAAGCTACTGACCTACTCGCTCGGCCGGGGCGTCGAATTCACCGACGCCCCGGCAGTGCGGCAGATCGTGCGGCAAGCCCAGAAGTCCGATTTCCGGTTCTCCTCGTTCATTCAAGGGATTGCCGGCAGCCCGTCGTTTCAGTTGAGGAGAGCCCAATGATCATCACGAAGAAAGCCCTACCGCGGCGAGCACTGTTGCGCGGGATGGGAGCGTCGCTGGCGCTACCCTTGCTCGATGCCATGCTGCCGTCGATGACGGCGCTCGCCGCGTCCCCGGCGAAGCCGGTCCGGCGCTTGGGCTATGTCTACATCCCGATGGGCGCGCACATCAAGGACTGGACGCCGCCCGGCAGCGACCTCCGCCAACTGTCGCCGATCTTGAAGAGTCTGGCCCCGGTGATCGACCACTGCAGCGTGTTGAGTAACATGGAGCTGCGGAACGCCTATCCCGGCACCCATGCCACCTCCAACGCCGCCTTCTTGAGCGCCGCGACCGCCAAGTGGACCGAGAGCACCGACTACCATCTCGCCACCACGGCCGACCAAGTGGCCGCCCAGCAGATCGGCCAAGGCACCCGCCTCCCCTCGCTCGAACTTTCGATGGACTTGCTGACCACCGTCGGCCAGTGCGACAACGGCTACGCCTGCGTCTACCAGAATAATCTTTCGTGGTCCACCCCGACGACGCCCCTGCCGGCCGAAGCCCATCCGCGGATCGCTTTTGAACGGCTGTTCGGCGACGGCGGCTCCGCCAAGGATCGCCAGTCCGAACTGCGGAAAGACGCCAGCCTGCTCGACTGGATGAGCTCCGATATCGCGCGTCTCCAGCGGAAGCTCGGGCCGGGCGATCGGAACAAGATGGCGGAGTATTTGGACACCGTCCGCGAAGTGGAGCGCCGGATTCAGAAGGCCGAAAAGGCGACCGCCGAATCGAAGTTACCGGATCTGGATCGCCCCGTGGGCGTGCCGGCTTCCTACGGCGACCACGCGAAGCTGATGTTCGACCTACAGGTGCTCGCTCTGCAGGGCGACGTCACCCGCGTCATCACCTTCCAGCTGGCCCGCGAAACCAGCACCCGAACCTATCCCGAAATCGGCGTCTCCGATCCCCATCATCCGTTGACCCACAACAGCGGTGACCCGGAGAAGTTGTCCCGCGTCGCCAAGATCAACGCCTATCACGTCTCCCTGTTTGCCTATTTCCTGGAGCGCCTGAAAGCCACCCCGGACGGCGACGGTACGCTGCTCGACCATTCGATCTATCTATACGGCAGCGGCATGGGCAACCCCGATAAACACGACCACGTGAACCTGCCGATCCTCGTCGCTGGCGGCTTGGCCGGTACGAAGGCGGGCGGGCGACACATCCGTTACGACAAGCCGACACCGCTGGCGAATCTTCATTTGACGCTGCTCGACCGCGTGGGCGCGCGCCTGGATTCGTTCGCCGATAGCAACGGAAAGATTCCCGAGTTGACGATCTGACAATGCGACGCTGGGCGATTGGATTTGTAATGGCGGGCGGCCTGCTGGCTGCCGACGGAACGACGGCTCTGCATCGGGCGGCACACCGGGACGACATGGCGGCCGTGGAGCAATTGTTGCGTTCGGGCGAAGACGTGAAGGCCGCCAACCGCTACGGCGTAACCGCGCTTGCGCTGGCGTGTACGAACGGCAACGGAAAGATGGTGGCCCGGCTGCTCGAAGCCGGGGCCGACCCGAATGCCGAGCTGCCCGGCGGTGAGACGGCGCTGATGACAGCCGCGCGGACCGGCAGCGTCGAAGCCGTTCGGGCGCTGCTCGCTAAGGGCGCCAACGCGAAAGGGAAGGAAAAGAAGCAGGGGCAGACGGCGTTGCACTGGGCGGCAGCCGAAGGCAACGTCGGCGTGATCGAAGAGCTGGTGAAGGCCGGGGCCGCGGTCGGCGAACGGCTCGACTCGGGCTACACCCCGCTGCTGTTCGCGGTGCGGGAAGGTCACATTGGGGCGGTGAAG
>CANNLB010000016.1 GCA_947505565.1 Acidobacteriota bacterium
GGTCCTCAACACTGGTTTAAAGTCCCAGTCCCCCGTGCCGGGGTGTCTGCCGTCCATCTCGTTGACATGAATGTGGCGAATGATATCAAAATGACGGTCGACCAGGACTTCGTGCGATTCCACTTCTTTAACAGCGTTATGGGAGTCGTACATCGTTTGAACGGCTGGACTGGCGATGGAGGCGACGTAACCAGATGCTTCTTCGAGCGTGTTCAAGACGTCGGTGTCGTGTGGCGGTAGCGGCTCCATCAGCAACGTGACCGCCCGCGAGGACGCATGTTCAGCCGCCCGCCGCAAGCCTTCGACGTAGTGCGCCGTCGAGGTTGGCTTGTCCGAGCCTCCGACAGATTTTCGCTGCGCCGGAGAACCAAAAATCATCTTGCCGCCACCAAGATCGCCGCAAAGGTCGATCAAAGTAGCGATATGCAGCCAACTCCGCGCTCGCAAAGCCATGTCTGGCGTCGTCACATGGAGACCCTTCGGGGCCACCATCAGCCAATGCAGCCCGACAAATTCCAACCCCTCGCTCGCCATAATGTCGACGAGTTCCCGGCGGCGTCCGGGAGAGATCGAAGCCGGGTCGTCCGCCAGCGTGAAATGGGCGATTTCAATTCCGGCGTAACCGAGACGCTTAATCGTCCGGCACTGCTCGGCAAAATCCCAACCTTGGAAAACTTCATTGCAGATCGCCTGCCGAAATAGATAACTCATCCATCTCCTAGTGTAAGCGGTGAACTACCTTGATTGCATCGCCCCCGGGAGAAGTGATCGACTCGACCGCGCGGTCTAGGGGTCGACGTTCGATCATCGCCGCAAGCCAACTCGGTTCGGTCGCCCCGAGCGTTGCGATCGCCCGACGGAAATCGTCCGGCGCGGCGTTCACACTGCCCGCCAGAATCCGATTGCCTACAATCAGATCCAGAAACGGCAGGCGCACGACCTCGTTCCGCGCGCCCAGCACAATCATAACTCCCAGTGGCCGCAAACACCCGATTGCCGCAGACGCCAGGGGCGCCGAACCGCACGCTTCAATCACAATGTCGGCGACCATCCCGGGCAAACGATTGAGAAAAGTAACGCCCGCCGAGCGTAAAAGACACCCCCGCAGGCTATTCTCCGGCTCCTGAGAAACCACGGTTACCTGCCATCCCCGCTGCAAACCGGCCCAGGCCGCCAGAATCCCAACCGCACCGGCTCCTAAAATCACGACGGATCGAGTTTCGCCCAAATGCAACCGAGCGGCCTGCGCATAGGCCTTCTCCACCACGCTCATCGGCTCCACCAGAACCGCTACATCCACCAAACTGGTCGGCACGGGAAACAAATCCTCCGCCCGATCCACCGCCCATTCGGCGCAGTAACCGTGGAGCCCGACAATTCCTCGTTCCCGATAATCTCCCGTGAGACACAAATCCCGCCGCCCCGCCGAACACGAAGCACAGGAGCCCGAACAAGCCCGGCGAACCGACGGGACGACGTAGTCGCCCGCCCGAAATCGCGAATGCGTCGATCGTTCGACCATAGCCACCGCCTCGTGACCGAGAATGAGGGCCGACTCCGAAGCCGGCGGCGCACCGAAATCGAACGCCGCCAAATCGCGGTCTGTCCCGCAAATCCCACACTCTAGTACACGAAGATACACTTCGCCTTCCGGCGGCTCCGCCACGCGGTTGTCGAGTCGCAATCGCCGCTCCGTATAATCGAGCAGCAGCGCCCGCATTACTTTTCCTGGCTTCCCGGCTTGCGGCCCACCGCGACCATCGTCAATCCCGGTAAGGGAATGAAGCGATCGATCAAACGCAAAAGCCACACCGTCTTGTCGAAGATCTTTAAGGTGATCCGCGAGATGCGGCGGCTCCCCAAGACCCTTGAATTCGTCCACCAAGCCAATGTCCCCAACCGGTTGAAAGTTCTGGTCGACTCCATCGTCATGCCGACGGACTCGAAAAGCTTGGTCATGTCGGCTCGACTGAATCGTCGCAGATAGCCCATCTCGCGGTCGAGGGAACCAAACAGAGCCGGGCCATGCGGCACCAGCAAAACGATACTGCCACCGGGCGAGAGCTTTTCGGCCAACTGCGCCAGGAGCGCCGCCGGGTCGGCCATGGACTCGAGCACATTGATTGCAAGCGCAGTATCCAAGCCCGAAGGCAGCTGCTCGAAATGTTTGGTGGCTGCCGGATTGAGCTCCAGTACGTGAACGCTCGGCGTTTTCAGAAAGCGATTGCGCAATGCGTGGAGGTAGACAGCTTCGTCCTCGCAGGCAAAATAGTCGATCTTGCGACTCATCAGTCGCCCCGTGAAATCGCCGATGCCAGCTCCGAGTTCGACTACCCGATCACCCAGGTGGGGTCGCAGCATCGTTGTTGCCCAGGAGATGTACTGGGGCGTGCCGGTTAGATTATTGAGGTGCTGACGACCATAGTTTTCCGCGTAAAGGTCGTCGACCAGCCAGAAGTATAGGATCACGCCGAGGGCTTTAACCCCATCCTTCCACCCAATCTTCTTGCCTTCCTCAAACGTTCGCCCGTGGTAACTGATGGGCACCTCATACACGCGCAACTTGCGCTTGGATGTCTTCATCGTGATTTCGGGTTCAAAGCCGAAGCGATCCGAGCGGATCGGAATGCTCTTCAGCAGGTCCGTCCGGAATACCTTGTAGCAGGTTTCAATATCGGTGCAATGGAGATCGGAGAACATGTTGCAGATGAGCGTGATCGTGTGATTGATCATCGAATGCCAAAAACGCAGAACCCGGCGCTGTTCTCCCGCCATGTAGCGGGATCCGAAAACCGCATCGGCGCGGCCCTCGAGCAGCGGCTTCAGTAGAACGCTATACTCGCCGGGGTCGTACTCTAAGTCTGCGTCCTGTACCAGAACAAAATCGCCCGTGGCGTGGCTCAGCGCCGTCCGAATCGCTGCGCCCTTACCCTCGTTTTTCGACTTCCGAAACAACTTGATTTCCGGATGCGTCACCACAAATGCTTCGAGGATATCGCCCGTGCCATCCGTAGAGCAATCGTCTACTAGAATAACCTCCCGCTCAAGACCCTCGGGCAATGGAGATTCCAATACTTTTGCCAAACTAGCCCGAACTACAGCTCTCTCGTTATATACCGGGACAAGAATCGAAAGGCGCACCAGAGTTATCCCATTCGAGAACCTTCGTACTACCCGATACGGAAGATGGATTGGAGCGGGAGACGAGATTCGAACTCGCAACCAACAGCTTGGAAGGCTGAGACTCTACCATTGAGTTACCCCCGCTCAAAGGAGCTCTATTCGATTGTAAACGCTAGCGCTCCACAGGTCAAATTCGCCAGCTCCTGGGTCACAATTATTGCGCCCCTCTCCCCAAAATCACTGTCTTCAAGCTGTTCACGATAATGTACAGGTCGAGTGACGGAGACAGGTGCTTTATGTAGTACAAATCGTACTCGAGCTTAGTGATCGTATCTTCGACCGTATCGCCGTACTTGTGATTGATCTGCGCCCACCCGGTAATGCCGGGCTTCACAAAATGGCGCTGCCGGTAAAATGGAATCTTCTCCGTTAGAGCTTGAACGAACTCCGGTCGCTCCGGACGGGGTCCCACGAAACTCATGTCGCCCCGCAAAACATTAAAGAATTGGGGCAGTTCGTCCAGCCGAAACAGGCGAAGGTATTTGCCGATCGACGTGATCCGTGGGTCATTCCTCGACGCCCACACGGCTCCCGTTCTGGCTTCGGCGTCGGCTCGCATCGAGCGGAACTTAAAGACGGTAAACGGAACATCCTTCAGTCCCACTCTCGTTTGCCGATGAAAAATGGGGCCAGGCGAGGTGAGGCGCACAAGCAACGCAACCACCAACATGACAGGGGACAGCACCGTTAACCCGATCAGCGCCAACACCCAGGAGTAAAAGCCCTGCACGGCGACACTGCGCGGCGCAGGACCCAGTTCACTTGAAAACACCAGTTGCGAAGGGCGAAGATCACGGGTCGAAACCCTCCCGAAAGTGGTCTCGTACAGAAGAGAGGCCTCTTCGACGTGAACTCCAGAGAGCCGGATATCTAACAGCTCGTAAATAGGCATTACCTCCCGTCTCTGGGACATCCCGACAATAATTCGGTCCGGTTTTGTTCGTGCGGTCACCGCTCGCAACTCATCGATCGAGCCTAAACGCGGGATGTGCTTGGCCAGCGCGTCGCCGCTCCCATCGTCGACGTAGCCGAGAATCTGCAACCCCAGTTCCGGGCGCAAAGACACCCGCTCTCCGATTTCGGACAATATCGAAGAAGTGCCGACGAACAATACCGAGATATGGCCTAGCGCAGAGAACACCAGCCGCAAAAAGGCCAACCGCCAAACCGGTAGTAGAACCATCATCAGAACCGAGCCGTAAATCATCAGCCACCGCGCTAACAGATACGTCGGGTTAACGTATGTCAACAACGCCTGGAACAGAAACGCAATCCCGATCGCCATAGAAAACTGCTGAACCAGCAACATCCGGCTGCGAACTCGCAAATTATTGTAGAGGTCCTGAAAGTAGAGGCCGATCAGGATGCTGATGACTACGATCGTGATCCGAAACAGCCCGTCCTGCTCCATCAAAAAGAACTCGGGATCGAGGTCATTTACCAGGAGAGACGCGAAAATTAATGAAAAATAGATCAGCACGACTTCCGACAGCAGCAGTGCGAGCACACTGGTCGGTATGAAAACTCGGAATAGTCTTATCATTCGGCAGAGGTAGAGAGCGGATTTGGCCGGGAAAAGTATTTGCTTCGGGTACGGAGCGCACCAAGGGCTCGAACCCGAACGACGCCAAAGCTAACCCATAGGGCGAATATCGGCAGAAATGAACAAATCCTCCACCGTGGATGTTCGCGAGAGCGGGAAGAGAAATCCAGCATCGTTGCGTGCCCCCTCGCATCAATTATAGCGAGCCCCTTGGGTACTCTTTTTTTCGAATTTTAACTTGTTCGATCACACCGAGTCCACTTGACGAAGAATGGCTAAATGGATACGATCAATGTAGGACCTAAACAGTCGGATTTGCGATGCTGAAATTGACTAAAAAAGCGGATTACGGGTTGATCGCGATGCGACACCTCACGACGGTATACCCACGTTCCGCGAGTGCCAAGGACATTTCCGATCATTATGGTCTGCCCGCACCCGTCCTCGCCAAAATTCTTCAAACGCTCGTCCGTGGCGGCTTTCTGGCCTCCGAGCATGGAGCCAACGGCGGCTACCGGCTCAGCCGCGGCCCCGAACTGATCACCGCCTTCGACATTGTGCGAACGATCGATGGACCGATTTTTCTTACATCCTGTTTCACCGAAAACGGAGACTGCGAACACCACAAGAAATGTTCAATCCGAGATCCCTTACGCCGTATTCACGAAGGGATTATTAGTCTTTTGAACAAGATGACCATGTCCGAACTTGCCGCCGATGCCGATCCGGTCTCCGGCAACTCCCCGATCGGCATGGTTTCCAGCGCCAATCTCACCATTCTGAACCGCCAGCAACTATGAAACCCATCTACTTCGACAATCACTCCACGACGCAGTTGGACCCCCGAGTACTGCAAGCCATGCTGCCGTACTTCACCGATCTGTTCGGTAACTCCGCAAGTCGCAACCACGCTTATGGTTGGGAAGCGGAAGAAGCCGTAGAAAAATCGCGGGGCCAAATTGCCTCGCTCATCGGAGCCAACTCGAAAGAAATCGTCTTCACGAGCGGTGCCACCGAATCGAACAATCTCGCCATCAAGGGCGTCGCCGAGATGTATGCCGAAAAAGGCAACCATATCATTACGTCGGCCACCGAACACAAGGCGGTCCTCGATACCTGCAAGCACCTGGAAAAGAAGGGCTGCCGGGTCACCTACCTCCCGGTCATGGGCGACGGTCGAATCGATATGGAGATGCTCCAGAACGCCATTACCGACAAGACGATCCTGATCAGCATCATGTACGCCAACAACGAAATTGGTGTTTTGCAACCGATCGCCGAGATTGGCAAGTTAGCCAAGGAACGCGGGGTTCTCTTCCACTCCGACGCCGTCCAGGCCGTTGGGAAAGTGGCCGTCAACGTCATCTCTGAGAACATCGACCTGTTGTCGATCACCGCGCACAAAATGTACGGACCGAAGGGCGTCGGCGCCCTGTACGTTCGCCGAAAAGGTCCCCGCGTCCAACTCACCGCTCAACTCGACGGAGGCGGTCATGAACGCGGCATGCGGTCCGGTACATTGAACGTTCCCGGTATCGTCGGCCTTGGCGAAGCCTGTGCGATCGCCAAAGCTGAGATGGCCGAAGAGTCCAAGAAGCTGAGCGGAATGCGCGATCGCCTGCGCGCGAAGTTCGAAGCCGCTCTCGATGAAGTCTTCATTAACGGCTCGATGGAGCACCGCCTGCCGCACAACCTCAATATGAGCTTTGCCTATGTCGAAGGCGAAAGCCTTCTGATGGGTATCAACGATATCGCCGTCAGCTCCGGTTCGGCTTGCACCTCCGCGACCCTCGAACCGAGCTATGTGCTCAAGGCCCTCGGCCTCGGTGACGATATGGCGCACACCTCGATCCGCTTCGGTCTCGGCCGCTTCAATACCGACGCCGAGGTCGACTATGTAGCCGACAAGGTCATCTCGGTCGTCAAGAAACTGCGCGAACTTTCGCCCCTCTATGAAATGGTGAAAGAAGGCATCGATCTTAGCAAGGTTCAGTGGACAGCTCACTAACTGGACAGCTCACTAATTTTAGGAGAATCAAATGGCATATTCTGACAAAGTACTCGATCACTACAATCATCCCCGCAACGTCGGGTCGATGGATAAGTCCGATTCCGCGGTCGGCACCGGCATGGTCGGCGCTCCCGAATGCGGCGACGTCATGAAGCTCCAGATCAAAGTGAATCCTTTGACCGGGATTATCGACGACGCCAAGTTTAAGACTTTTGGTTGTGGCTCAGCCATTGCCAGCTCTTCGCTCGCGACCGAATGGCTCAAGGGCAAGACGGTTGACGAAGCTTTAGCGATCAAAAACACCGACATCGTAAACGAACTGGCGCTCCCTCCGGTGAAGATCCACTGCTCGGTTCTCGCCGAAGACGCCATTAAGGCCGCCATCACCGACTACAAAGTGAAACAAGGCGCGGACGTGGCCGCTCTCGCTCAGGCTCACTAATATGATTGAAGTCACCCCTAAAGCAGTTAGTAAGATTCGCCAAGCCTTTGAAAAACAGGGTGTGCAGGGCGGGCTTCGGCTCGGCGTGCTCGGTGGCGGCTGCTCCGGGCTCAGCTATCAATTTAAGTTCGACACCAAACCGCGCCCCACCGACAAGGTCTTTGACTACGATGGGGTGCAGGTTTTCGTCGACCCGAAGAGCTTCATTTTTCTCGACGGCATGACCCTCGACTACCAGGAGAGCATCATGCAGTCCGGTTTTGAGTTCCACAATCCAAACGCCAAAAAGGCATGCGGTTGTGGAACCTCATTTACCGCATGAACGCTCTTCCGGCTGACTATTTCGCCGTCTTCGGCATTAGCCCGCAATTGGCGTTGGATCTTCCCGAGCTCCAGCGCCAATTCTATGTGCTCAGCAAGCAGCACCATCCCGACCGCTTCGCCCGCGCCTCGGCTGATGAACAGCGTTACGCTCTCGATTTCACGAGTCTCTTGAACGACGCCTGGCGGGTCTTCCGCGATCCGGTCGCGCGCGCCGAGTACGTGCTCAAGCTCTTGGGTTACGACACCGCGGACAGCCGCACCAACACCGTGCCGGCCGAACTTCTCGAAGAAGTTTTCGAACTCAACATGGCTCTTGAAGAGGCCCGCGACGGCGATTCCGGCGCCAGGAAGCAGGTGGCCGAAGCCCTTACTCACTTCACCGCCCTCCGCCAGGACCTCGATGTCGAGCGGGACCGCATCTTTGCCGCCTACGACGCCGCCCCCGCGGATACGCATCTGGAAACGCTCCGATCCCTGCTTAACCGGCGGCGCTATATCGATAATCTGGTGCGCGATGCCCAGCAAGCCTTATCCTAAAATTTCATGTCTGTTTTCCAAATCGATTTCGGCGATACGCCGGATACCCCGCCTCGCGTCGTTGGCATTGACCTCGGAACCACCAACTCCCTGGTCGCCTTCCTCGACCTTACCGCTCCTCTCGTGATACCGGGCACAAACGGCTCCCCCATCGTTCCCAGCGTCGTATACTTCCCGACGACCGGTGAACCGGTCGTCGGAGCCGAAGCCCAGGAAGCGCTACTCACCGACCCGGTGAATACCGTTTACTCCGCTAAACGGTTGATGGGTCGGGGCGCCGCGGACGTCGCGGGCGAACTTGCGCTGCTCCCCTTCGCGATGGCCGAAGGCAGCGAGTCCGTCATTCGTCTCGCCGTCGGTGGCCGACAGTTGACCCCGCCTGAAATCAGCGCCTATGTTCTTCGCCAATTGAAGCAAAATGCCGAGGCGTTTCTCAACGAAACCATCACCCAGGCCGTCATCACCGTCCCCGCCTACTTCAACGACGCCCAACGCCAAGCGACCAAAGACGCCGGGCGCATCGCGGGCCTCGAAGTCCTCCGCCTCGTCAACGAACCCACAGCTGCCGCCCTCGCCTATGGCCTTGACAAGCGGCGCAACGGCACGATCGCCGTCTACGATTTTGGCGGCGGTACCTTCGATATCTCCATCCTCAAGCTCGAAGAAGGTCTCTTTGAGGTCCTCGCCACCAACGGCGATACCCACCTCGGCGGCGACGACATCGACGACCTCCTTCTCCGCATTGCCCTCGAAGACGTAGACACTGAGTGGGGCCGCGACCTCAGCAACGACCACGAAGCGGTGCAACGCCTCCGCCGCGCCGTCATCAACGCCAAGCACGAACTCTCCAGCCTACCCGCTGCCACCATCACCTTGGATTATCAAGGACGCGAATATCGCCGCAGCTTCCCCCGCGACGTTTTCGAAAAGCTCATCACCCCCCTCATTGACCGTACGCTGGCACCGTGCCGGGCCTGCATGGCCGACGCCGGTGTTACCCCCGAACAGATCGACGAGGTTGTCCTCGTCGGTGGTTCCACCCGCATCCCACTAGTCCGTCAAGCCGTTCGCGCGCTCTTCAAATCCGAGCCACACACCGAACTCAATCCAGATGAAGTGGTAGCACTGGGCGCCGCCGTCCAGGCCGGAATCCTCTCCGGTGAGGTGGAAGACCAACTCCTGCTCGACGTTACGCCCTTGTCCCTAGGCCTGGAAACCATGGGTGGCGTTGTGACCAAGCTCATCCTTCGGAACTCGACCATCCCGGCGTCGGCCACCGAGCAGTTCACCACCGCCGTCGACGGCCAACGCAACGTGCTGATCCACGTTCTGCAAGGTGAACGCGAAATGGTCCGCGACTGCCGCTCTCTCGCCCGCTTCGACCTAAAAGACATCGACCCCGTCATGGCCGGCATGGCCCGCATCGAAGTTCGCTTCCTCATCGATGCTAATGGCATTCTCAACGTCAGCGCCAAAGACCTTCGCACCGGGAAGGAGCAATCGGTTGAAATCAAGCCTAGCTACGGCCTCACCGACGAACAAGTCGAAGCTATGATCCTCGAAAGTTTCGACAAAGCCGAAGCCGACTTTAACGAACGGCAGGTACGCGAAGCCCGCGTCGAAGCCGACCGGATTCTCGCCGCCGTTGACAAAGCCAAGCAGAGTGACGCCTGGTTCGATCTCCCCGCCGAAGAGCAAACCGCCGTCGACAAAGCCATCAATGAGCTGCACCTCAGCTACCACGGCGACGACCATGTGCTGATTCAGAGTAAGATGGAAGCGCTCGATCTCGCGTCACGAGGTCTGGCCGAAAACATGATGAACTCGGCGGTGCGTAACGTCCTCAAGGGGACCAAAATCGTATGAAAAAACTCACTTGGCAAGATTTTGACGATATCGGCCTCTCGTTATTCGAGGCACATCCCGCGATTGACCCGCTTCATATTCGCTACACTGACCTCCATCAATGGATCGTCGCCCTACCAGACTTCGATGACGACCCAATGAAATCAAACGAAGGGAAGCTCGAAGCCATTCAGATGGCGTGGCTTGAAGAATGGAAGGATAATCAGGAGTAGGTTTTCCCAAGAAAGCGATGCCTCGTCTGCTGCTCTGTCTGCTGTTCTTTTCCGTTGCGCTTTGCTCGGCCTCAGTGGAAGGCCGGTGGAACCTCTTGTCACTCGAACAGGAATCGAAAGGTGAACAACTCGGCACCGTTCAGTTTAACGATAAGACCGTCAACTTCACCCTCGCCGATGGCACGCAGTTGACGTTCTCTTATACCGTCTCCAGCGGGTATCTCGCCGGTCAAGCCTCCGGTGAGGGAAGACGGACTATTGTCATCCTGCGTGGACGTTTTGATGGGCAGCGCGATCGTCTCACGATGGCACTTATCATTCGAAATCTCGACAATGCCGCCGCGAATCGATCGATTAAGATAAACGCTGCCCGCGTTCGATAAGGGAAAGCATTGGGAACAAAGTCGTGGCTTGAGCGTATCGTAAAAATATGCCAATTCTCGCAGTCGAACTTATCCTTGCCGTAATTGGATTTGCGCAGCTTTCACCGACGCAAAAGCAACAAGACTTTCTTCATCTCGCGCGCCTGTTCAACAAGCAATACGGACAGTATGAGTGGAAAAACGACCTCTCGGGTTTGATGCCCAGTGGGCCGCATAGTGCGCTCCAAATCCATCACCGCTGAAGGCTCCCCCCATCCCCCCCACCCAGTACCTCGCAAACGTTCGAATCCACCCCGACATTGAACTTGATTATATGACCACGGCTCGTTAGTCCCGAAACGGGGTACCGTCTGGCGCCGATTTCACGCTCATTCTGCTCGACGCGATCAATAAACAGCCACAATAGAAGCATGGTCTCCATCGTCCCCGCCGGGCCCGAACATGGGCCCGGTGCCTACGCCGTCGCGGACGCCGTCCGCTTCCATCCAGACTCTGCCCGGTCCGCCGAAGGCTATCTCGTCTCCATCGCCGAAGCCGCGGAATACTCGCGTCGCTTCGCGGCCTCTGCTTATTCCGTGGTCGCCGTCGAGGAAGGTCGCGTTGTCGGCTTTCTCCGCGCCGTCGCCGGCGAAGAGCCCGAATTGTCCCCGGAATCTGCCTCCCTCGCCAGCCACCTACCCCTCCCCGGTTATTTGCTCGTCGACCAAATCGGCCTCCTCCCCGCCTACAAGGGTCAAGGTCTGGCTCAAGCCATGTTGGACGCGGTCGTCTTTCGAAGCCAGCCCCAGCGTCTGGGAGCCGTCATCATGCACGCCCCGCTGCGCAACGCCCGTTCTATCGGCTTTTTCGCTGGCCGCAACGGTTTTTCATTGGTCCACGAGCTCCACGACCCCAACTTCGCTTGGGGATACTACGAAAAACGCCTCGACGTGGTATCCTGACAGAAGTGCGCCACGACGCAAACGCCCTATCTGTGCGTCCAGTCCTGGCGTTATCATTCCCCCAAGGAAATCCCATGCCGAAGTTGAAA
>CANNLB010000017.1 GCA_947505565.1 Acidobacteriota bacterium
CTGGAAGCGGGAGAGGCGGAACTGGGCGTAGCGGAGGTCGGATTCGGCGAGGAGGACGTGTTGGCAGTCGGCTTGGCCGGCGGAGAGTCCGGTGAGGCGGCAGTGGTGGAACTCGACGCGGGTGAGATTGAGGCCGCGGGTGACGAGGTTGGCGAGGTCGCAGTTGGAGAGGCGGACGTCTTTGAGGGTGATGGAGCCAAAGGTGGTTTGGGAGAGATTGAGACGGGTGAGCTCGACGCCTTCGAGGTGGAGGGCGCCGTGGGTGGTGCCGGATTGGTCGAAGTTTTGGAGACGGAGGTTGGCTAAGTCGATGTCGTGGGGGGTGAAGAGGGTGGCCGGATTTCCAGGGCAGGGGAGGTCTTCGGCGAGTTCGGGGGTTCGTCGGGAGAAGACGAACTTTTTGGCAGGCACACTTCGAGTGTGCCTGCTGGTTGTTGGTCTGTCAAAGAGCAGTTTTTACTGGTTCGGAGGCGGCCGAGTTTGGTTGCGAGATGACGTTTTCAGCAGCGCGGGACGTAGGCGAGTTCGCAGGGCGGTCAGCGTGTCTGGTATGGGCTCAGGGTCAATTTCAAACAAAAGCGGGGATTCGGTGGGGGAGGGTTGACGAACCTTTCTCGCCCCTCTGTTTTCCTGCCCTCACCCGCTGGGTGCAAGCAAATCATCCCCCTTCTTTGGTGCCCGCATCGACCTGAACGCCTCCCAGAAGCCGTTCGACGTACAAACCCAACCAAAAGCAAAGTTCGCCGAATCGGTTATCGAACGAACAGGGGATACGTTCCTCACTTGCGGAAACACGGGCGCGTATTGGCCGCGCGCGAGGAGCTTTCATTGAAGATTCACCCCAAGCTGCTCCTGCGGCAGTGAGATGCTTGTCGATCGGTATTCGGAATCCAATCAGAACCGGATGCGCAGACCCATCTGAGAAGTACGGCCCACACCCACACCATTCAGGTTGAACTGTCCGCTGGACTTGCCGAAGAACGTCGAACTGATCGCCGTGCTCGGATCGTTCCACGTCATACTGTTGGGCAAATTGAATGAGTCGATGCGCATTTCGGCCGAGAACCGTTCCGTGATAGCGAAGGATTTCACCATGGACATGTCGAGGTTGAAGAAACCAGGACCTGTGACGCCGTCATAAATCCAGGGGTTGGAGCGGCGTGTGAAGGCTGGCAGCACCTGGAAGACCGAGGTATCGAACCAACGGTTGATGCTGGGATTATCAACCTTCGGATTGCCATTGGCGATCAACCCGGGGAACGACAGGTAGTTGCCGGACCGCCAAGTCATTACCGGGCTAAAGTTCCAACCGCCGACCAAGGCATCGAGCAAGCGCGGGGCAGCACTCAGGAACATTCGTCCCCGGCCCAGCGGGAACTGCCACGTGCCGCCGAAAGTGATTCGGTTGCGAGGCTGGGTGTCGTCGATCCACGTGCGCTGTTGCAGGAACTGATCCTGATCGTCGTAATAGTTGAGATTCTTGGCGTACGTATAGGAATAACCGCCGAGGAAGGCCAAGCCGCGAGTGAAGCCCTTGCGAAGGCGGAAGGACATCTGGTGGAAGCGGCCGCCGCCGTTGTTCTCGAAGTCCGTAACCGAGAGTGCGCCGTACTGCGGGTAAGGCACCATGAGGCTGGAGAGGGGGATATTCGCCTGATTGCGAAGCGTGCCTGGGAACTTCTGGGCCGTGAGGATGTTGTAAAAGGGATTCAGCACGCTTTGATTGATGGCGGTTTTGTTGGTGTAGCCGATACGCGGATCCATCATGTTGACGTTCCGCGCGCCGGGCGCGTTGAACGTGTTCAAGAAGTAGGTGAGTTCACCGACCATGCCGAGGATCTCGCGCTGATAAGAGACGTTGATGCGATCGAGGTTCTGACGGGGCCGTTCGTTGGCGAACCAGCTCAACGCGCTTCCCAAACCGGTGTAGTCGCCCAGCGTCTTGCCGGTGACTGCTTGCACCGGGAAGCTTCCCGCCGGAAACGGATTGTCGAGGCTCATTTGCGGAATCCCAAGCAGCGGAGCGGGCGCTGTGGTTTCGAGTGCGAAGCCGTAGAAATTTCCTTGGGTCAGGTTGCTGCTGCGCAGCCAGGGTGAGTAGTAGCGGCCCCAACCGGCGCGCAGCGAACTCTTCGAATCGAGGCGCACGGCGATGCCCGCGCGCGGCGAGAGTGTGCCCGTGGTCGCGGCCCACTGGCCTTTTTGGCCGTTGCCGGTCCAGCGGTAGGCGCCGTTGAAAGTCCAAGTGCCTTGGTAGAACTGACGCACGGCCGCCGACATCTGCGGCGCGCCTACTCCCTGCAATTCCGGGATTGGCACGGTCAGATCAACGCCCCGAGCGGCGCGATCTTCCTCTTCGCGGAACGGCTGTTCGAGTTCCCAACGCAGGCCGAGGTTGAGTGTGATGCGGCGGCTCAGCTTGAAGTCGTCATTGAGGAACAATGCGTAGGTGCGTTGGAACAAGCGCGCTGTGACCCTGGCGGGCATGGTTGCGCCGTTCACTGCGCCAAGCAGGAAAGAGGCGTAGCCATCGCCGGAAACACGAGTATCCGGGTTTAGGTAGGTGCTCGCAGTACTTGTGGCGTTGAAGTTGAACGATGGCCAGCTAATCTGCGGCAATTGCCACGTGCTGCCGTAGCGCGATTCAAAGCCGAACTTCAGGTAGTGCTTGTCGTACTGATGGGCTACCTTGAGTGTTTCCTGATTCTGTTTGGAATGCTTGCGCCAGAAGGGGCCGTTAGTGCCGATTCCGTTCGAATAGGATGACATGATGCTGCCCCCATCGCCATGCGAGATCACCATGCCGGGCGAAACTTGGGGAATGGCCCCGCTAGAAAAAATCGACTTGTACCAGGAGTTGTTCGGCCAAAGGCTGTCATAGCCCTTGAAATCAGTGGTGGGGAAGGCTTCGTCGATGAAGCCATAGTAAGAGAAGCCTCCGCTGACGATGGTGCGAGCACTCTTGATCCAGGTGAGTTCATTGGAAATCTGTAGCGCATGGCGGTTGCTGCCGCGGTCGCTCTTCCATGCCAAATCGCTGCCGAGCGGGTTGTCGGCCGAAATCGGGGTGCGGAAAAAACTGACGCGTCCGGCATAACGGAGATTGTCGCGTAAGTGGACGTCGGAGCGGTTGGAGAAATTCCGGTATGGCGTGAACAACTTGAGGGGCACGACGTAGTTGCGCGCGCCATAGTTGCCCACGGAGGGAGCATTCGCCGCCGGCAGAGCCGCCGTATATGCGGCAGCCACTTTGCTGATCTGCGAAGCGGGGATGACGTTGCCGGCGAAGGGCTGCCGAGTGACGGTGCGTCCGTCGGCCGAGGTTACGGTGGTGGTAGGATCGAATACGGTTCTGAGCGCGCCAGCGGCGTTCTTCGATTGCGAAAAGTTACCAGTGCGCTCGGCGACCGAAGGAAGTTGGCCGGTGACGGTCTGGGGGTCTGTTAGTTCCCAGCCTTCAAACGCGGCGAAGTTGAACCACTTGTTTTTTATGATCGGATTGCCGACAGTGCCACCAAAAATGTGATTCCGTTGGATGTTGGGCGTGCGGTTGACACGATTCAACACGGCGTTCGCCCAAGGATAAACGCCTTGGTAGAAAGCGACTCCGCTCACCTTGTTGGTGCCGGACTTCAGAGTAACGCTCACCGCGGCCCCAGTGCTCTGCCCGAACTCGGCGTCGATTGCGTTCACCTGCACGTTTACTTCCTGCACCATGTCGGGTGAGGGCACATATCCCGTGAAGTTGCCGAGACCGACCGGTGCGCCATCGACCTGAAAGTCGGAGCCTGTCACGCCGCCGACGGTTTGGGTACCGGTGCCAGTGCTGTGATAAGGCTGGCTTTCCAGACGGGATTCCGATTGCACGACCGAAGGATCCAGTTTGGAAAAGAAGAATGGGTTCCGCTGATATTGCGGGATGGCGCCGGCAATCTGGCTATCGATGGTGGTATCGAGTTTGCTCGAATTGAACTGAACCTGCGCACCGTCGGCGACAACGGATATGGATTCGGAAACAGAACCGATCATCAACGTAGCGTCGACCGTGACATCGCCGCGCTGGCGCATGACGATCCCGCTGGTTGCGAACTTGCGGAAGCCGGAGGATTCCACGGTTAGCGAGTAAGTACCAGGAACAACCAAACCAAAAAGGAAGGTTCCGTCTTGGTTGGTTTGCTGAGTGCTGCCGATCGATGTGCCCGTATTTGTCAGGGTTACGGTTGCGCCGGGAATCACAGCCTTGGCCGCTTCCCAAACAGTTCCTTGAATGCGCCCCCGATAGTCCTGGGCGGACAACGCGGTGGCGAACAGGGCGGAATAGGCGAGAAAAATCGCGAGTTTACTCTTTGGGCAGTCACAAAACATCGGTCGGTCTCCTTGCGAAAATTTATCGTAAAGGTAGGCGAGCTAAACGTTCGTGACCAAGAAGTAGCAGATCGATGAACTTGACTGCCAGCGCCGGCTTGCTTCGCCTTGACCTGGGGCTCGAAACAATGAACTGTTATCGCACCGTCGCCACACTGTAATTGTGCCGGCGAAAGAATCGGACGGTGAAGCACCTTATCCGCATGACTCTGCTCGCCGCGGCCGCCGCGGCCGCCTTGGCCCAGCCCAGGCACGTGATCCTCATCACCATCGATGGAGGTGCCGCCTCCCATCTCGAAAACCCCAACGTGATCCTGCCCAATATCCGCGCCTTGGCAAAGGATGGAGTGTGGGCCGAGAGCAGCGAATCCGTCTTTCCGAGCATCACTTATCCATCCCACACGACGCTCATCACAGGAGTTTATCCCCGCAAGCACGGCGTTCTCGCCAACGAACTTCCGCAAGCGGGCAGCGACTTGATGGTCAACGCCGCCACCCTTCCGCGGGCCAAGGCCATCTGGACCAAAACCATTTTCGATTCCGCCAAGGCGAAAGGCCTTTCCACCGCGGCCTTCGCGTGGCCGGAAACGATCGCCGATCCGAACATCGACTACAACCTGGGAGGCCGCTCGCGCGAATCCTCTTTGCCTGAAAGTACTCCCTGGTTCGCGGAACTCCGCGCCAATGGGGTGCCCGTCGATATTGCGCGCGCCATCCGCCGCACCGGCGCTTCCGGCGTGACGGTTGACGACGCCGTCACGCTCGCCGCGTGCGATACCATTCGCAACCACAAGCCCAACCTGCTTGCGATCCACTTAGTGAACACCGACCACGAACAACACACCTATGGCCCAGAGCACGCCCTCGCCCACGCCTCCCTCACCGAAGCCGACGCCATGATCGGTCGCATTGTAAAGGCCACCAAGGACGCCGGGATTTACGACCAGACCGTCTTCGTCGTCACCGCCGACCACGGATTCACCTCGGTTTATTGGGAGATCAATCTGGCACCCTTCTTCGCCGAGGCAGATCTTACTGAGAAGGTAAAGATTTATGAAGGCGGCTGGGCTCCGTTCCTACGCTTGCTTCCGAACTTCGACAAAGCCGCCGACATGCCGAGGCTCGAGCGGGTCTTCGACCGGTTGCGCCAAATCCCCCAGTTGCAGCGCATTTACAAATCCGAAGAGTATCCGGCGCTCGGCCTTCCCCGTTTCGAAGATAGCGACCGCGTCCGCGGCCAGTATCTGCTGATGCTCGATCCGGACACTTACTTCGTCGAAGCCCCGGACAACTCCACCGAGCTGCGCCGCCGTAAGCGCCCGGCTCACGGCCACGGATACCTTCCCACCTCGCCGAAGATGTATCCGATGCTCGTCCTCGCTGGCCCCGGGCTGCGGAAAGGGATCCGAATCGGCCATGTGAAAAGTACCGACATCGCTCCCACAATCTCAAATTTGCTCGGTCTCGCCCCGCTCGATTTCGATGGCCGCGTACTCACCGAATCCTTGGCTAAATAGGCCTCCTCGCTGTTTGGTGTGGGCAGTGAAGCGAAGTGCGAAGCGACTGCGTTCGACTACTGGAGTTGCCGAGTGGGATGGCGTCACGAATTGATCGGGGACCTCGGATTGTGCGGTGGTCTTGTTTGGGTTTGAACGGTCGCCCAGGGAGTGCATAAGCTTGCTCTCCCCTCGCTGGCGAACTTTGACTGGTGCCTTTACCCGCGTCCAACAGAGAAGAACCGCCTTTCTGCAGTTGACCTTGACCAAACGCAATATGGTTCGTTTCTGGCAGAGGCGAGGCCATCGATGATCAAGTCTGACGAAGAGAAAAAGAGGATCTTTCCTGTCATTGACGGGCTACACAGCAAAGGCAGGGAAGCTTGACGGCGGAGGAAGAGACGGTGCTCGAATTGCTGGCTGATCTAATCTACAATTTTGAGTAGAAGCGATACCCTCTGCCCTCTGTTCCTCCGCATGAGATGGTCGGCTCCCTGCTGGAGTGGCAGGGGCTGAAGCCAAACGACTGCTGGCCCGTGTTGGGGTCCAAGAGCCGCGTGTCTGAATTTTCGCGCAGGCAAGCGGTCGATCAGTAAAGAACAGGCTAAATAGCTGGGAAGGGGTTTTTCGGCTGAGTGTCGCACTGTTGCTTTAGGTCTGTGGAGTTGGCGCTTCATGAAGCCGTCATAGTGCATCGATAGAGTAAGGCGATGCAGAGACGACTACTTTTACAATCGCTGGCGGGAGCGACTTTGTGCGGGTCGGCGGTGGGCGAAGCGTTCCCTTGGGGCGTCGCGTCAGGGGACCCTTGGCCAGATGGCGTCGTGCTCTGGACCCGGGCGGCAACTGCGGGGGCGGTTCGGTGGGAAGTCGCCGAGGACGAGGCGTTTGCTCGGGTCGTGCAAAAGGGATCCGTAAAGGCGGAGGCGGTGCACGCTCACGCCGTCCATGTGACGGTGCGGGGGCTCAAAGCAGGACGGTGGTATTGGTATCGGTTTATGGCTGCGGCGGGGAAGAGCGACGTCGGACGGACGAAGACGGCCCCGGGGGCGGGCGAGACGCCGGAACGGTTGCGGATCGCCTACATCTCCTGCCAAAAGTACGAGGATGGATATTTCACGGCGCTGGAACACCTGGCGGAAGAAGACGTCGATTTGGTTCTGCACCTGGGCGATTACATTTATGAAGGCGCTTGCGGGAAGAATAAAGTTCGGACGCACCCCTACCCCACCGCGGCCAACTTGGGCGACTATCGGCAGCGTTATGAGTTGTACAAGAGCGACGCGGCGCTGCGGAAACTACATGCTCGGTTTCCGTTCGCTGTAATTCCCGACGACCACGAAGTGGCCGACGACTACGCGGGGCTGATTCCGGATTGGGACTCGCCAGCGGACGTGTTTCCGCAACGGCGGCGGGATGCCTACCAGGCCTACTGGGAGCATATGCCGCTGCGTGGGGCGGGGCCGCGGGGACTGGAGATGCCGATGTTTCGGACGCTCCGCTATGGCCAGCTGGCGCACCTTCACATGCTGGATACGCGGCAATATAGGACGGATCAACCTTGCGGGGGGAAGAAGGCGCCGAATTGCCCGGAGCGGGAGCGGCCAGAGCGGACCATGCTGGGTTTGGGGCAGGAACGCTGGTTGGAGGGCCAGTTGCGGGGAGGCGGGCAGTGGAACGTGATGGCGCAACAGGTGGTCTTCGCAACTCTCGACCTGGACCCGGGGCCGGGGGAGAGCTACCCGATGGATAAGTGGGACGGGTGCCCGGCGGCGCGGGAACGATTGCTCGCGTACCTGCAAGCAGGGCGGGTGGCCAATCCGGTAGTCTTAACCGGCGATAACCACAATAACTGGGTTTTTGACTTACGAACCAAGAGCGGGGAGTTAGTGGCGGCCGAGTTTGTGGGGACTTCTGTGACGTCTAACTTAGATGGGGCGGAGGTTAGCGAAGAGTATGGGTCGGCTTTGGGCGCTCCCCACATAAAGTGGCATAACTCACAGCGGGGCTATGTGGTGTGCGAATTGACACCGAAGCGGTGGACGACGCGATTCCGGGTGGTTCCTTATGTGACGCGGCTAGGGTCCGGGGTGATCACGAAGGCAACCTTCGTGATCGAAGCGGGGCGGCCGGGGGCGGTTAGAACGTAAAGCGGGCGTTGAGCTGCATGCGGCGGGCGTCGCCGACGGCGAGGATGCGGCCGAAATTGGCGTTGTTGACGTCGGTGATGGGACCGCCTAAATTGACGATGTTGAAGGCGTTGAAGGCTTCGGCCCGGATCTGAAGTTTGAAACGCTCGCGCAGGGAGAAGCTTTTGGCGATGGAGATGTCCCAGTTTTTGCGGGTGGGAGTGAGTAGGGCGTTTTTACCGAAGTTGCCGGGGCGGAGAGTGCCTCCGCTGGCGGGGCCGACGGGCACGGTCGAAAAAGCGGCTCGATTGAGAAATTGGAAGCGGTTGCCGGTGTTGAGGTAGACATTGCCGCCGATGTAGTCAGGACGGCTGGAGCCGCGGTTGCTGGACTGGGTGACGTTGAGGGCGGAGCCGGAGCTAGCGGTGAAGATGGCGGAGAGCTGGAAGCCTTTGAACCACTTTATGGGAGACGGGATTTCGTAGATCGCGTCGGTGGAGAAGACGTGGGGGACGTGGAGAGAGGTGGGGCCGTAGTCGCTACGCCAGTTGGTTTCGTCCTGGACGGCGATATCGTTGCCGAGCCAGAAGTCGCCGTTGGCGATGGCCATGACGCGGGACCAGGTGTAGTGGGTGTTGAAGGTGACGCCGTGGGAGAGGCGTTTGCGGAGGGAGGACTGCCAAGCGTGGTAGCGGCTGAAATCGGCGTCGTCGCGGGAGGTGAACTGAAGAGTGTTGGGGAAGGGGCGGATGCCGGTGGCAAAGTTGGGCTGGTTGACGGCGTGGGTCATGGTGACGTGGGTGGCTTTGTTACCGACATAGCCGGTTTGGAGAGTGAGGGAAGAGGTGATTTGGCGTTGATAATCGAACGACCACTGCATGTTTTGGGGGTTTTGGAGGCCGGGGAAGGTGGTGACGACGCCGGTGGGGAGGACGGTGGAGCGGGCGAAAGAGGCGAACTG
Organism: Acidobacteriota bacterium; assembly: GCA_947505565.1. Lineage (GTDB taxonomy): Bacteria > Acidobacteriota > Terriglobia > Bryobacterales > Bryobacteraceae. The sequence continues at coordinate 8,952 of CANNLB010000017.1, forward strand.
TTCGTTCGAGAAAGGGAACTTGAAGCCGTATTGATTGACGTCGGCTTGGCCGTAGGTGGCGCGGAAGGGGATGCGGGGATCGATGTAATGAGAGCTGGCGAAAGTGCGGAGGCTGAAGGGGCCATAGGCCATGCCAAACCCGGTGCGGATGACGTTGCGGCCTTTGGGGTCGAGTGTCCAGGCGAGTCCGACGCGGGGGGCGAAGTTGTTGCGGTCGGGTTTGTATGCCTGGCCTTGAGGCCGGAAACGGATGGGGACTTGGAGGGCACCGGCGATGCCATCGGGGTTGTAGAAGGTATTCGTGGTGTCCCGGTAGACGCTGTAGTATTCCCAGCGGAGGCCGAGATTGAGAATGAGGTTGGGGCGGATGCGAAAATCGTCCTGGAAGAAGAAGCCTGTTTCCCATGCTTTGCCGCGATAGTTGGGGGTGCCGTAGGTGACGCGGATCGCGGAGGGGCGGTTGGCAAGAAGGGCGGCGAGGTTGGGATAGGTGAAGAGGGGGATTTCTTCGTCGAAGCGGCGGGGGGCGCGATGGAAGTACATGCCGCCGAACTTGAGGACGTGCTTGCCGTAGACGCGGAGCATGGTTTGTTCGATGGACCAGGAGTAACCGTGGTTTTCCAGGCGTTCGGCGCCGAGGGAGAAGGCGCCTTGGAGGGCGATGACGGGCATTCTATTGAGGTCGTAAACGCCTTCGACGCGGACGGCGTCATTGAGATTGAAGCCGAAGCGGGTTTCGCCGGTCCAGGTGGACGTGGTGCGGGAGAGAGTGGCGGAGCCGGATTCGTTGAGGCCGACGAAATCGCGGGCGTTGGCGGCGACGATGGCGGGGACGTTTTGGGTGGGGCGGCCGCGGCGATAGCGGAAGGCGGCTTGGTAGGTGTCGTTGAGGCGGTAATCGACGCGGGCGACGGCGTGGTTGTCGGCGGCACCGTTGGAGCCGGCCCCGCGGTAGATTCCGGTGAGGGCGTTGGCGGCGTAGGGTTCGTTGGGGTTGGGCCAGAGGGCGAGGGCGTCTTTATAGGCGGGGACGGCGGCGATGGCTTGTGCTTTGAGTTCCGGGGTGGGGACTTGGCCGGCCAGGTTAACGAAGGAGCTTTGGCGGTACCCTTCGTAAACGCCGAAGAAGAAGAGGCGGTTCTTGATGATGGGTCCGCCGAAGGAGCCGCCGAACTGGTTGAAGCGGACGGCAGGTTTGGCTTGGTTGGAGGCGAGGAGGGCGTAGCGGGAGTTTAGGATATCGTTTTGCCAGTTTTCGAAGAGGGAGCCGTGAAACTGGTTAGTGCCGCCGCGGGTGATGAGATTGATGTTGCCCCCGAAGGTGCGGGCGGTGTCGGCGGAGTAGACGCCTTTGGAGGTGTTGACTTCGGAGATGGCTTCCTGGGAGAGGACGTTGATGAAGTTGAAGGCATTGAACATGCCGGTAGAGGCAGTTTCGACGTCGCCGGCACCATCAACGCCGTCCACGGTGACGTTGGAGCCGCCAGATGCGAGGCCGTTAAAGGAGAAGAGGCCGGAGCCGGAGGAGCGGATGCCGGGTTGGAGGATGAGAAGTTGGGTGAAGTCGCGGCGGGATTGAGGGAGCTCGGCGATTTGGAGGCGGGAAAGGCGGTCGTTGAGGGTGGGGGAGGCGTCCTGGAGGGGGGCGAGGTCGGACGTGACGGTGATTTGTTCGGAGTTCGCACCCACTTCAAGAGCGATGGGGAGGCGGGTTTGTTGGGCAGATTCGAGGCGGAGGGTGGTTTTGCGGAAGGTTTTGAAGCCGGGGGCGGTGGCTTCCAGGGTGTAGAGACCGGGCGGGAGGAAGGAAAGGGTGAACTCGCCGCGTTCGTTGGATTTAGCTTCGAGGGTTGCGGCGGTTTGTTCGCTCGTGAGGCGGATGACGGCGTTGGCTACGGTGGCGGCGGAGGAGTCCAGGACGGTGCCGTAGAGGTTGGCGGTGGTGCGCTGAGCGTGGGCAGCGGGGAGAAGGAGGAGGAGGGCAAAGAGAATCCTGGAGTGTTGCACCTCAAAATATTCGCATCTTGATATTCGCGGAGGATGAACGGTGGGCTACGAGTCAGTTACGGAGCGACTAGAATGAGGGCGATATGGCGAAAGGGTATTGCAGAAGTTAGAGGGTTCCCGGGAACGGGTCTGCCAGACTTGGTTAGAGCCGGGTGAGTTAGAGGATGGGTCGGCGGTGCCCGGGATGATTGCGCCGTTGCTGGAAGGCAACGCCATTGGCGCAGACTTTTGCCCAGTCCTCGTCGAGTACCTTTTGGATATGGTCTGGCAGCGTTGAAATATCCGCGCAGTTCGCTAACAGCTCTAAGTCTTCTCGGGTCATGATGATTCCTCCTGATTGATGGGCTAAGCGGGGTGCCTAGTCGTGTTCAGGATATGAGGCGGGGAGGGGAGATTTGGGGGGCTGTTTTTTAAGCTACTGAAAAGGCGGGAGAAATAGATTTCGATTGGCTGTGATTTTCGTTTTTGAGGGGACGGGAAATGGGATGGGGGCTGGGGTGGGGCAGGCTG
>CANNLB010000018.1 GCA_947505565.1 Acidobacteriota bacterium
AGTGAGTTCCTCTTCTTCGTCGTCATCGATCATGACTTCGAGCAAAGAGCGGACCGCGCGGTGTTTGGCGGGAGGAAGCTGATCGAGGAGGGCGTGCGCTTGCCGGAGTTCTTGTTGGAGATCGAGTGCCATGAGGTTTATTCCTTTACCAACGACGATTCGATGACGGTTTTATCCTAAACCGCGCTGCCTGGCATGCGATCGTAGGGGTAGGGTTGCTCGGCGGATCGGAAAAATGGCCCTATGGGGTCGGATGTCATGCCAAATTATTGAACGCTCGAAGAATTCCCAAGACATCTATAAGGGAGTGATACATTGGGGATTGATGGTCCAGAAACATTTCCTACGAATCAGACAATAAGATGAACACTCCAATCGCCATTGTGCAGCTCGTCGTCGCCTTGGGTCTTTTCAATGTATGGCTGATTCGCTACGGTAAACGCACGGCCTACCGCGGAGGCCAAGCCCGTTCGATGCCGGAAGAATTTGCCGCCTACGGGCTCCCGGCTTGGCTCGTCTACGTTGTGGGTGCTCTCAAGGTCGGGTCCGCTCTGTGCCTGATTCTGGGAGTCTGGTTTCCCGCCCTGGTGCTGCCGGCCGCGGTGGTCGTGGGGATTCTGATGGTGGGGGCGCTGGCGATGCACATGAAGATCGGAGACCCCTGGAAGAAGTCTGTGCCCGCAGTGGTTATGCTCACTCTCTGCCTCCTCATCGGCTGGGGCACGCGGGGCTGATTTCGCTTAAAGAGCCGACACGAAGATGTAGCCGTTCAACACCCCAAGGCTAAAGGCGGGGAGAGCGGCGACCAGCGGATCTCTGATGCGGACGCGGGTGATGACCCCAAGTACCATCATCGCCGTCAGGCCAGCAGCGGCAAGGAGGAGCGCGGGTTGATAAAACTGCCCCACCACGATTCCAAGGCTACCGAGAACCTGGAGAGCTCCGGTGAGCGCGCGGAAACGGGCTAGTCCGTAGCGCTTAAACTCCGCCACCATGCTGTCCGATAGGAGAGCGTGGAAACCGTACCCCGCAAAAAGGATGGCGGAGATGGACTGGGTGATAACATCGGTGATCTCTGGCATACATATTAGACTCCCGGTGAAGGAATTCGGCGTTTAATCGGGTTGAGGCGGATGTGGGGGAGTGATCGTGATCGCTCTTGCCGTTTCGCGGGGCCCACTGGCGATGGCCGGAAACATGAATGCCTGGGCCGCAGGGGAGAGGATTCAGCGTACGGTTTTACGGGCGACGACGACGTTGTCGAAGGCACGGGCATGGAAGTGGGGTTGTATTGGAACTCGACTTGGTGGTAGCGGAAGAACCAGTTGACGTTGGAGGACTGGGTGTAGTCGAAGCGGGCGTTTTGTTGGTTGGCGTCGGTGGGTCGGCCTTCGGTGTTGAGGAAGTTATTGGGGGCGACGGCGGGGCCGAGCATTTGCGGCATCCACTGGGTCATGTGGGCGGTGGAGATGGGGACGATGCGGTTGCAGGGAATAATGTTGCCGGGCAAGGGGGTGGAGGAGAGGACGGGGCCGGTGGGGCTGAGTTGGCGGGAGAAGAGATCGAAAATCGTGCCCTTGACGGCGGATAAGTTACCGGCGACCCAGCCCTGGGGCGGGACGGTGACGGGGGTGATGAGGGCTTTGCGTTCGCCGAGGCCTTCGTAGTTGACGATGAAGAAGAGTTTGTTGCGGCCGTTGACTCGCTTGGGGATGACGACGGGTCCGCCGAGGGTGAAGCCGAAACGGTTATGGCGGAAGGGGGGCATGGCGGCGGTGGGCGGGGTGAAGAAGTTGCGGGCGTCGAAGGCGCTGTTACGGACGAACCACCAGGCGGTGGCACGGACATCGTTGCCGCCGCTTTGGGTGACGTTGAGGCCGTATTCGACTTTGAATTCCTGGAGGGCGTCGAGGGAGGATAAGAAGATGGAAGACTGCTAGGGGGGGAGTGCCGGTGGTGGGCGCGACAGGGCTCGAACCTGTAACCCTCAGCTTCGAAGGCTGATGCTCTATCCATTGAGCCACGCGCCCACGACCGACACTGGTTACTATTATTAACCAGCGGGGGAGGGTTTTGCTGGGGGCTTTGCGCAGGAGCTGTTTTTGGTGGATCTGGCGGGGGGAGCGGAGCGGCAGTTGACGCGGGGCGGAGCCGTTTTTGGTTGGGCCGGGTGGATGGAGCGGTTGGTGCGGGTGGGGCGGCGGAGACGAGACGGGGGGGATCGCTAGCTGCGTCGGCGGATGGGAGGAGCTTGTTGACGGTGCGCGTGGATGCGTCGCCGGGGGATGTGTTTTTGGCGGCTCCGTTTCGGCAGGGATATGATCGGGTTATCAGGATGCTATCGGTGGCGGGGTTGCTGTTGGGGGGACGGATGTTGGGGTGTAGCTGCTCTGCGATGACTAACCCCTGCTCCCTAATGAGCGGAAAGGGGGTTGTGTTCATTGGCAGAGTGGTAAGCGAAGCCCGGTATGAGGATGGGGGGTGGGCGGCGCGCGTCGTGGTGGAGGAGGCCCTTTTTGAACTCTCCTGAATAACAGTTGGAGGTCGATGTCGGCATAGGGGGATCCGATTGCCGTTACCCGCTGAAACTGGGCGAGCGGTAAGTCATTTCCGGATATAGGAACCCGAGCAAGAACAGGCATCCGCGAGTCCCGGAGTTGGAGATAAGTTACTGCTCCGGAAGTTATCCCGTTCTGGGGAGTGAGACGATGGTTGACGCGATGAGGCAGGCTGCGAGGGGCGGCTTACTCGGGATCGTTGGTTCCGTTGTTCGGATTGGAGAGGTCAATCATGAGGGTGGTGTGGCGGGAGCGAGCGTGGTCGCCCGCTCTGAATTCGATCGATATGCCGCGGTGGCGGACGGTGATGGAAAGTATGAGATCCGCGGTCTGGTTCCGGGACGCTACCAACTTGCAGTGACGAAGCCGGGCTCTGAAGGCGATTTTTCGTACAGTACGAAGCGACCCCGCGAGGCCGTGGGTGGAAAAGGAAACGTTGGCGTCCAGAGCGGCACCTGCGCAGTTCTACAGTTGGGGCTTTGGTCGGATGGACAGATATCCGGGCGAGTGACGGGGCCCGACGGGCTGCCGATTTGCGGAATTGAAGTGGCTGCATTCCCTGTGGGCCGCAAAGGGGTTCAACGTTCGGAGGATTGGAAAATTGCGAGGACGACGGATGGCGAGAGGAGATACCGACTGAATCTACTTCCTGGAGCCCCTATCGAAAGACTGGGTTCCCTGGAACGGTAAAGGTAGGGGTTGGGCTGTCGGCGACCCACATCGATTTGCGGATTGGAGAAACCCGGGTCGTTTCGGAACTGGAGGTGAAAGTTGTAGGCAAGGATGGCGTTCCGGTGAAGGGGGTTAGGATAAGTGTCCGCGGACGAACTCGCGGTGTGGGGCAGCGCTTTCGAGACGTCAGCGGACGGAGTGCTTACCGTTCCGGTTTACGAACTCGGCGAGTATTCGGTGAGAGCCGACCCATTATGGGGTGCGGCTTGGCGCCAAGGAACAGGCTCTGCTAGGGTGGTGCAGGGGCGGACAAGGGTGACTTTCGTGCTGCAGCCGGTTTCCGGATGGTGAGCGCGGCTATGATTTCAGTAAGGGGAATCGTGGTCCGGGTGGAGGGTCAGCAGCTCAAGAGTGTTGCCGGTTCGGCGGGTGACAGCGCGAATCTTTTGGGTGATTCGGAGTGCTTACAACGCCTCACTACCACTGTGCTTTCGACTGTGGATCATTTCCCAACGCAGGCCATTGTCTCTAAATAGAGAATGCCACTCCATTTTTGCCAGTTTGACGCAAGAGTTCAGGACGACGGCCCGATCTGGTTTTTCAAGAGCGAACCATTGCTCTTGCAACACAGGATTGTTCAGGTCGAGGCGAAGAGACATGCGATTTAGGATATATTTTCGAGCTTCTCAGCGAGCTTCGCCAAGGACGTTTCTTTTCGTGGATGGGAATCGGACCAAGCCAGAGCGCGGTCCAGGCTGGATTTCGCTTCCGGGGTGTGGAGCCAAAGCTCGTCATCCGGAATGACTTGGGCAGTCTTGATGGTCCACACGCCTTCCGTTACTTTTTCGACGGTAACGATGCGGCCCGCATACTTTTTGCCGAGCGAGATCTGCCCGCTGGCACCGATGGTCTTAATTTCCTGCGGCATGACTGCATGATAGCCGACTCTGCATGCAACATGGTAGGAGGGGCTCGATACGGTGTAGGCTGGGCTGATGAAATGTGTGGCGCTGTTTCCGTTTTTCCTGGTGGTTGGTTTGGCTTCGGGCGTGGAGTTTCGCCAAGTGGAGGTGTTTCGGTCGGGGCAGGATGGGTATCACACTTATCGGATTCCGGCGTTGATTGAGACGAAGCGGGGGACGCTGCTCGCGTTTTGCGAAGGTCGGCGGAGCGCGGGGGGCGATAGCGGCAACATCGATTTGCTGCTCAAGCGGAGTCAGGACGGGGGGCGGACTTGGTCTTCGGCGCAGGTGGTCGCGGATTTAGGCGAAGATACGATCGGGAACCCGGCCCCGGTGGTGGACCGGAAAACCGGCGACATCGTGCTGCTCTTGACTCGGAACCCGGGTAAGGTGACCGAACGGCAGATCCTGGACGGGACAGTGGCGGGGACGCGAACCGTTTGGTTGGCGCGGAGTTTTGATGACGGGGTGAGTTGGACGGCTCCGACGGAGATCACGGCGAGTGTGAAAGCAGCGGATTGGACTTGGTACGCCACAGGGCCGGGGAACGGGATTCAGATGCGGGACGGGCGGATGGTGGTGGCCTGTGACCATATGGTGGCGGGATCGCAAGCGAAGCATTCGCACGTGATTGTGAGCGACGACGGGGGACGGAGTTGGACGTTGGGCGGGTCGGCGGGGGAGGGGACGAATGAGTCGGCCGTGGTGGAGTTGCGGGACCGGTCGCTACTATTGAATATGCGGTCTTATGCGGGCAAGAATCGGCGGGCGGTGGCGGTGAGTCGGGACCGGGGCCGGAGTTGGTCCGCATTGAAGCTGGATGAAGCTCTGATTGAACCGGTTTGCCAGGCGAGTCTGTTGCGGGTGGGGAGAGACCGTTTGCTGTTTTCGAATCCGGCGGCGGTGAAACGGGAGCGGATGACCGTGAAAGTAAGCCGGGATGAGGGGAAGACGTGGGCGCAGGAACGGGTGGTGCACGAGGGGCCGGCGGCTTACTCGTCGTTGGCCGCGTTGCGGGATGGACGGGTGGGGCTCCTCTACGAACGGGGAGAGAAGCGGGCTTATGAGGTGATCACCTTCGCGCGCTTTGAGCTGGGTTGGTTGGCGCAATGACGGGGCGTTACGTTTGGTTTGTGGTGGCTTTGCTCGTGCCGGTGGCGATGCTGAACTACCTGGATCGGCAGATGCTGGCGGCGATGAAGTTTTCTCTGATGACGGATATTCCGGACATTGGGACAGAGGCGAAGTGGGGAGCAATTCTTGCGCTGTTCAAATGGACTTATGCGCTGGTTAGTCCGGTGGGAGGGTATCTGGCGGATCGGTTCAGCCGACGGCATATGATTGCGGGGAGTCTGATTGTTTGGTCGGCGATTACTTGGGCGACGGGGCAGGTGACGACTTATGAGCAGTTACTGTGGACGCGAGGGGTGATGGGTTTCAGTGAGGCTTTCTATTTGCCGGCGGCGTTGGCTTTAATCGCCGATTACCACCGGGGGAGCACGCGGTCGCGGGCGGTGGGGATGCACCAGATGGGGATCTACGCCGGGGTGATTGTGGGCGGTTTCAGCGGGTACGTCGCGGACACGCCGGGATACGGGTGGCGATGGATGTTTGAGGTCTGTGGCTTGATGGGGATGTTGTACGCGGTGCCGTTGTTTGCTTTGGTGCGGAATGCACCGATGGAGCGGGGAGCTTCGCCGGGCGGGGCTTTGCGGGAGTTGCTGGGGAAGCCTTCGTTTTTGTTGTTAGTTGGATATTTCACTTTGCCGGCGATGGCGGGATGGATTGTGCGGGACTGGATGCCGGCGATTCTGAAGACGGAGTTTGGGCTGGGGCAGGGTAAGGCAGGGGTATCGGCGACACTTTACTGGATGGTGGCGGCGGTGGTGGCGGCGGCAGTGGGGGGATGGGTGGCGGATCGGTGGATGCGGCGGACGGTGAGGGGACGGATTTACACGAGTGCGGTGGGGACTTCGCTGTTGGTGCTGGCGGTGCTGGGAGTGGGTTACTCGCCGCAGACGGGGGAGTTAGGGGTGGCGATTGCGTTTTTGATTCTGTTTGGAGTGGGTTGGGGGTTGTTTGATGCCAATAACATGCCTATTTTGTGCCAGATTGCGCGGCCGCAACTGCGGGCGACGGGATATGGGTTGATGAATATGGTGAGCATTAGCTGCGGCGGGCTGGCGGACTGGGGATTCGGCGTGATGCGGGATGCTAAAGCGCCCTTGCTGGCAACGTTTGGCACGTTTGCCGCCGTGGCTCTGGTCTCGGTGGTGTTGGTGCTTTTGATTCGACCGACGTATTCGGAGGAGCAGGTGTGATGCGACCTTTAGCAATGACGGGGCTATTGACGACCGCGAGGTCCGGGCAGGGCGGCGGGGCATTGACTACGCTGACGAATGTGAAGCTGGAGCAGACGGGGGTGGAGTTCACGGCGAATAAGGCGGCGTGGATTTAAAGTTACTCGATTCGGATAAAGGGCGAGGAGCTGGAGTTACTGGGGCGAGGGGAAGGAGATCCGGTTAATGGGCGGGGGTGAAGCAGGCGAGCGTGGAGTCGTTTGGGCGAGATTCGGGGGCATGTTTGGGAGCTTTCGGGAGTTTGTGGCGACGCAAGGGAAGTCACCGAAGCGCATCAAAACGAGATTCGGCGTGTTTTCCCTGCTGGTGGATGAGCAGAAGTGGAAGGCGGAGGGGGGGGGAAGTAAAGGCTGCGAGAGCGGTGCCCCCGGGCCCGCAGTGGCGGGCTATTTACGATGACAAGGGGCGTGTGGTGGTGGCAATGAATTTCAATATGGACGTGGGGGACGCTTGGGAGCACGCCGATATGCCGGAGTATCCGGAAAAGATGACCGCGCTGGCGTATCGGTTTGGGATCAATTACCTTCTGTATTCGATGACGCATTGAGGGCGGTTGAGTCTGGAGGGGAAGTTGAGTAACCTGATGTGCATGACTACACGGCGTGCGTTCTTGGCTGGAGCTGCTGCGGCAACTGGTGCGTTGGGAAATGCGAAGCGTTTTCCGTATGCGGAGTTCGAGCAACGGATTGCGAAGAGAGATTTTCGCGAGATGACGAAGGACGTATTGCCGACGCCGTGCATGGTGGTCGACATCGACTTGTTCGAGAAGAATCTGAAGACGATGGCCGACTATGGGAAGGCGGCGGGGATCCAGCTGCGGCCGCATGTGAAGGTGCATAAAAGCGTCGATATTGCTAAGCGTCAGATGGCGTTGGGGGCGATTGGAGTGACGGCGGCGACGATTGCCGAGAGCGAGTTGATGTCGCGGGGCGGGATTCGGGGCGTGCTGTGGACGAAGCAGCCGGCGAGCGATAACAACGTGATGCGGGCGGTGCAGTTGAGCAAGGTGGACCCGACGTTTTTGTTTGTGGTGGATGATGCGGCGGTGATCGCGAAAGTGGAAGAGGCGGCCGCGGCGGCGAAGGTGAAGTGTAAGGTGGTGATTTCGGTGTTTGCGGGATTGACGCGGCAAGGCATTGCGAATGGGCAGCCGGCGGTGGAGTTGGCGAAGCGGGTGATGGCTTCGAAGCAGATGAGCTTCGAAGGCTGGATGGCTTATTCGGGGGGCGCGTCGCATACGAAGGGATGGGTGGCGCGGCAGAAGAAGTCCGCCGAGGACTTGGCCGGGGTGAACGAGACGATCGCGCTGGCGAAGAAGGCCGGGTTGCCGGCGGGGATTGTGAGCGGCGGATCGACGGGGACTTACAACATGGATAAGGACCTGGGGTTGACCGAGCTCGAGTGCGGGAGTTATGTGTTTATGGACTCGCTGTACCGGGCGGTGGGCGGGAAGACGGATAACGCGGTCTATTCCGATTTTGAAAACTCGATGAGCGTGTTGACGACGGTGGATAGCATGCACCACAAGGGGCAGGCGACGATTGACTACGGCAACAAGGCGATGATTCAGTTGACGGACGAGGTGAAGGGGAGGCCGTGGATGAAACTGGATAAGCAGGGGGCGGAGTATGGCCTGCTGAAGTGGAGCGATGGCGGTGGGGAGACGAAGGTGGGCGACCGGGTGGAGATTTATTGCAGCAATTTGGACATGAGTACGAATTGCTATGACCGCTACTACATTGCGAAGGGAAATCAGATTGTGGACGTGTGGCCGATTATGGGTCGTGCGGGCGCGGCGCAGCGATAGGTGCGGTGGCTGCTGGGCTTGGTGCTGGCGGGGGCCAGCCTAGCGCAGAGCCGAGAAGGGTTCCTGAACGTGCCTGGTGGTCCGGTATTTTACCGGATCACTGGCAGCGGGCGGGGGATTCCTTTGGTGGTGCTGCACGGAGGGCCGGGCGGGACTTCGTGCGGCTTTCGGGCGCTGGGGACGCTGGGGACGGAGCGGCCGGTGGTGGTCTACGACCAGTTGGGGAGCGGGCGGAGTGGGCGGCCGGCCGACCCCGGGCTTTGGCGGGTGGAGCGGTTCGTGGAGGAGTTGCACGCGCTGCGGAAGCAGTTGGGTTTGCAGAAGATGCATTTGATGGGCCAGAGTTGGGGTGGTTCTCTGGCGGCGGCTTACGTGTTGGCTAAGGGGACGAAGGGGATCGCTTCGTTGACGTTGAGCAGTGCGTTACTGAGCACGAAGGATTGGATGCGGGATGCGGGGGAGCTGAAGAAACAGCTGCCGGCGGACGTTCAGGAAGTGCTGAATCGGCATGAGGCGGCGGGGACGACGAATGATCCGGCTTATCGGAAGGCGGAGGGCGAATATACGCGGCGATTTGTGCGGCGGAGCTCGCCGGGGCCGCCGAATCCGGAATGTGCGGAATCGCTGGGAAATCGGACGATTTACGAGCAGATGTGGGGGCCGACGGAGTTCTTTGCGACGGGAAGTTTGAAGGATTTTGATGTGACGGGGCGGTTGGGGGAGTTGCGGTTGCCGGTGTTGTTTTTGAATGGGGAGTTTGACGAGGCGCGGCCGGAGACGGCGGCGCGTTATCAGAAGCTGGTGCCGGGGTCGAAGTTGGAGGTGATTCCGGAGGCGGCGCATTCGCTGTTGGGGGATCAGCCGGCGAAGACGATAGAGGTGTTGCGGCGGTTTTGGGCGGCGGCGGAGGGGAAACGAGCTAATTAGAAGGTTAAACGGCGGGGATCGGAACGGATTTGACCGGGCGGAGCGCCCGAGATTTTGTCATCGGCGATCGCGATGGGGCTGCTGTCGTCGAATGCGATGTTATGAGGGAAGAAGATTAAAGCCTTGGTCTGTACTAAATTGTTCAAGAGCGGGGCTTTGGCGGGGATGGAGTGAGTTGGTTCGGGGGTGGGGGCGACGATTTTCTGGACGGTTCTGTCGAGGCCAGCGGCGCGGGCGAGGGAAGTTTGAGCGGAGTAATCGAGGAAAACGATGATGCTGGTGGGAGGGATCCGCCGCCGGAGGGGGAAATCGGCGGCGGATTCTTCGTTGCGATGGTTGAGGATGAGTTTCGTGCGGACGGGCTACTTTTCGGCACCCTCGATTTCGGCGATGCCTTTCTTTGATTCGCTCTTGGGCGAATCGCCGAGGGCGAGTTTGACGCCGGACTTCAGCAGAGTTGTTTCGCCGGGGCCTTGGAAGAAGGCATAGCCTTTGCGGGAGGATTTCCAGGCGAGGGGGCCGGCGACTTTCTTGCCGGCGGCGAGGGTAGCGTCGCGGACGGTGGAGACGAGGGCTTCGTAGGCGGCGTCGCCTTGGTTGAGGCCGGAGAAGCTGCTGAGGTCGGTGCTGGCGACGAAGACGACGTCGACGCCGGGGATGGCGGCGATTTCGGCGGCGATTTTGACGCCGGCGGGGGATTCGATCATGGCGACGATCATCATATTATCGTTGGCGATTTTGCGGTAGTCGGGGCCGTAGAGAGCACCGTACTGGCCGCCGCCGAGGCTGCGCTTGCCACGGGGTGGATACATAGCGAATTTAATGGCGTTCTTAACTTTTTCAACATTTTCGACCATGGGAATGATGATGCCAATGGCGCCGAGGTCGGCGGCCTTTTGGATGTCGCCTTCGGTGGCATCGGGGACGCGGATGAAGGGCATGGCGGGGGCACCTTTGCAGGACATGACCATGTGGCCGACGCTTTGGAAGGACATGGTGCTGTGCTGCATTTCGATCCAGAGGAAGTCGAAGCCGGAGTTGGCCATGGCGCAGTAAGTATCGGGGTCGGGGATGGAGACGGTGCCTCCGACGACTTGTTTGCCGGCAGCGAGCTTTTGCTTAACGGTGTTGAAAATGCGGGGTTGGGTCTGGGCTTCTAGAGTAGCAACGAGGCAGAGGGCGACGAGGCCGAGGGAGCGGAATGGGTATGTCATCGGGTTACATTATTTCATATGGGAACGAAAGGGAAGCGGCTGATTTTGCGGTTAGCGATGGCCTCGGGTTTGGCGGGGCAGACCGACTCTGGGTGGACGGGTTGAGAGGTGCGGGTGCTGGTAGATTTGCCGGGAGATGATTCGGGGGAGTTTGATGGGGACGCGGGAGAAGGATCGGCGGCGGTTGGAGAGTGAGTCGCTGGTGTTTCCACCCCCCGAATTGTGATGAGCGGCATTGAAAGCAAAGCATTTGCGTCGGTGCCATTTACTGTTTGCGGTTGCGGTTGGGTATTGGAGTCGGTTAGTGGGTTGTATTCATTGGCGACTCTAAGAGAAAGTTCGCGAGGTTTTGCGAGGAGGGTGGGCAAGTGGAAGGGGATCGTATTTCTGGAGGAGGACTTCGACTGCCTCGTCGATCACTTCGGCTGCCGCATGAAAACGCCTACACCGGATTTCTTGCTGTACTCGTCGTTCGGTTTCGGGTTTGAGCTCCACGATTACGTTTTCAAGCAGCGTTTTCTGGAGCGAAGTGCTAGGGTGAACGGTTTACGCCCGGCGGAAGGACTTGGGTCGTGGCGTGAAAGCCACGTCGGGATCCAGGGGGAAGATGGGCCTGGCGCAGCGGAAGTGGCCGAGGTAGGGGAGGTTGGCAGAGGTGGAGCCGGGGGCGTCGATGTTGAGGATGAGTTCGGCACCTTCGTCGAACATGTGGGGCTGGCAGTGGGGGCTCTTGACTACCGTCGCGGCGAAGGCGGCCGGGTCGAGATCGTGGG
>CANNLB010000019.1 GCA_947505565.1 Acidobacteriota bacterium
GGCCAGACCGAGCGCCACAAGCCCATGCTCGTCGGCGAGGTATCGCCGTCGGGGCCGGTTGGTCGAAACGTTTTGGCGAGCAGGGCTGGTCAATTCTTCGCGAGTGCCGAAGCGCAGGCAACTGGGCAATGGTTCGCTAAATTCTAAATCTCTCCTGTTCAGAAACAGAATAGCATCAGAATGTTTATTAAATGACGAGTATTGGGCCTAAACGGGGCGGCGAAACCAGCGGCCCAAAATCGCCGGGCCCAACCGAACCCCCGCGTACGTAACCATGATCGCGAACAAAGCCATCGAAGTCGCAATCGCCCCAATGCGTCGCGTCGGCGTCGGCCCGGTACTCACCACCGGCCGATCATCCCCAAACACCAACTCCATCCGGAAGTCCACCAGGGCGTTGCCCAGCCGCTGTTGGCGGTTCTCTATCGTCACCTGGTAGTCCCCCGCCCGCTCTAACGTCACCCGCCGACTCCCGGCCGCTTGGTAGCCACTATCGTACGCCGAGTTACTCGCTCTCCGGTCAATTACTAACACCCGAACCGTCGCGCCCGGCTCCTTAACCGTCCAGCTCAGCTCCAACCCCGCCTTCTGCTGCTGCAAAGGGAAATCGAAGCTGCGAGAGCGCATCGCTTCCACCCGCAATAACTCTTCCATCAACACAACCCGTCGCGGCTCCCCCGCCGCGACCAGTGCACCCAGAAAAAACAGCCCCAGCAGCCTCATTGCACCCCGTACACAGTCTGGCCACCCAGAAAGGTCATCCGAACTTTTACCTTCGGGATCTCCAACTCCGGAACCGTCATCACGTCCGATCCCAACACCAGAAAATCGGCGATCTTGCCCACTTCCAGCGAACCCTTGCTCTTTTCCTCAAACGCCGCATACGCCCCGCCCAGCGTGAACGAATGCAACGTCTCCGCCCGCGTCATCTTCTGATCTGGCATCCAACCGCCCGCCGGAAAGCCCTGGTGATCCTGCCGCGCCACCGCCGCAAAGAACCCATAAAAGGGATTCGGTTCCTCCACCGGGAAATCCGACCCATTTGCAAATTTTACCCCCGTATTCCAAAACCGCCGCCAAGCATACGCCCCCATCAACCGGTCCGGCCCCATCCGCTTCGCCGCCCATCGCATGTCCGACGTCGCATGGCTCGTCTGCATCGACGCGATCACCCCAAACCGACGAAATTTCTCAAAATCCGGCAACGAAACCGCCTGCGCGTGCTCAATCCGAAAACGCTTATCGTTGTTCTCACCCAACACCACCCCGTACGCATCCAACGCCACCCGATTCGCCCGATCCCCAATCGCGTGCGTCGCCACCTGGAACCCCTTCGACACCGCCTCCCGAGAGACTTTCTCAATCGTCGCCTGCGGCAGAATCAACAACCCGGAGTTCTCCGGATCATCCGTATACGGCTGCCAAAACGCCGCCCCCCGCGATCCCATCGCCCCATCGGCGACTAACTTGATCGTCCGCACCGTCAAATACTCGCCGATCTCCGGCCCCGATTGCAAATATTGCTGCCACAACGCCCCCTCCCCGCCAATCATCGCATTCACCCGGACCGGCAACTTCTTCTCGGCAATCAACTGCCTATACGCCCGAATCACGTGCGCCGAAACCCCCGCATCGTGCACCGACGTCATACCCAGCTTGGCGCATTCCACCGCCGCCGCCCGCAAGCGCTGCCGTATCTGCTCATCCGAAGCCGTCGGAATCTTCGACCCCACCAACCCCTGCGCCCGGTCAATCAGAATCCCCGTCGGCTCGCCATGGGCATCGCGGATGATCTTCCCCCCCATCGGGTCCGGCGTCGCCTTCGTAATCCCTGCCAGCGCCAAGGCTTTCTTATTTACCCAAGCGGCATGCCCATCCACCCGCGTCAAATACACCGGATGCTCCGGCGCCGCCTTGGTCAGCGCACTCTGATCCGGGAACGCCCCTCCCCAGTTCGTCTGATCCCACGCCCGACCCTGCACCCAACTCCCCGCCGGTAACGTCGCCGCCCGCCGCGCCACAATCGCCGCCACCTCGGCGACACTGTTTATGCTCCGCAGGTCAAACGTCTCCACCATAAACCCGAAATTTGCCATGTGGACGTGACTATCAATCAATCCCGGAATCACCGTCGCCCCACCCAAATCCAACACCCGCGTCTGCGGCCCGATATATTCTGCCACCGTCTCGCCCACCGCGATAATCTTGCCCCCCCTCACCGCCAGCGCTTTGGCCTTCGGCTGCAACGGATTCACCGTGTAAATGTTGGCGTTGACTATCACCAGCTCAGCGATCTCAGTCGCTGCGAAAAGCCCCCCTGCCACGCCGAAAAAAAGCATTAAAATAGGGATCATGGAAGAAAGTATGGCACATGGGCAATTGGTGGCAACGCCCCTCGAATTACCGATCTGGAAAACAACCTTTTCGTGGATTTGTGCCATCCTCATCGGCCTACTTTTCCTCGTCGCCGGCGTCTGGAAACTCACCGATCACCTCGGCGCCGCCGCCCGCATGACCCAAGCCCTCATCCCCGCCCAACTCAGCGTTTTCACTGCCGTCTTCTTCGGCACCGCCGAAGTCTTCACCGGTATTCTCATCCTGATTCCCCGCTACCGCCGCTGGGGCGCCTGGCTCATCGGCCTGATGCTCCTCGCCTTCATGGTCTACATCGGCTACTTCTATAACCAACTCCTCGGAGCCGACTGCACCTGCTTCCCCTGGGTCAAGCGCGCCGTCGGGCCGATGTTCTTCTACAGCGATGCCGCCATGCTCGCCCTCGCCGCCATCGCCGGATGGTGGGCCCGCCCCAGCGAAGGTACCCGCGGCGCCCTCATCATCGCCGCCTGCGCCGCCCTCTTCGCCGGGGTCAGCTTCGGAATCACCGAGTCCCGACAGACTGGCGCCAAAGCCCCCGCCCTCATCACCGTCGATGGACAACCCGTCTCTTTGCAGCAAGGAAAGGTGCTTCTCTATTTTTACGATCCCGAATGCTCCCACTGCGACCAAGCCGCCCGCCGACTCGCCAAACATACCTGGAGCGGAGTGAAAATCTACGGCCTCCCTTCCCGCGTCCCCCAATTCGGCAAATACTTCATGGATTCCACCAGCCTAAAGGCAGGAAACTCCCCCGAACACGACTCATTAAAAAAACTCTTCCCCTTTGGCGACCCGCCTTATGGGATCCTACTCGAACACGGTCGTCAAAAAGCATCTCTATTGCAATTTGACCAAGCCGAGCCGGAGTCTACGTTACGTAAACTCGGCTACATTGAGTAAATAAGTCGATTTTTCATGAATTCTGCGTCCGCCTCCCCCAAGAGACACAGTCCCTGCGATCCCATTTCCCGCTGTTGGAACACAATCAGTGCTACCGTACCGCGCCCAAGGCCTAACACTCTCATCGCTGGGAATCGGCGCCTACTTGGGCCCTCTCAATGACGAATCCGACCGCGGGTATATCTCATCCATCCGCACGGCCCTTCGCCAAGGGATCAACGTCATCAATACACTGCTAAACTATCGCCATCAGCAATCCGAACGCGCCATCGGCCGGGCCCTCGAGTCGCTCCAGCAAGCCGGCGAGATCACCCGTAGCCAAATCGTTCTCTGCTCCAAAGCCGGTTACGTCGTCCCCCAAGCCATCCCCACCGAATCCCTGCTCCCCGGCGATATCGTCGGCAAGAGCCATTGCCTAGCTCCCGCCTTCCTCACCGACCAAATCAAGCGGTCCCTCCTAAATCTCCGCGTCAGCAAGTTGGACGTCTTCTATATCCACAATCCCGAAACCCAGTTGGCGTTCATCGACGAAACTGAGTTTTACAAGCGGATCAGCATCGCCTTCGCCACCTGCGAAGAACTGGTCGCCGCCGGAAAAACGGCGTTCTACGGCATCGCCGCCTGGGACGGCATTCAACTCGCCCGCCTCGTCGCCCTCGCTCGGGAACTGGGCGGAGCCAAGCACCACTTCCGCTTTGCCCAACTGCCGCTGAATTATTTTATGGTGGAAGCAATCTCGGCCCGCAATCAAAATAACGGCGAACGTCCCCCCGTTCCACTGGTTGAAGCGGCCGACGCCTTCGGCATCACCGTTATTGGGTCGGCCACCCTGCTCCAAGGACGCTTCGCCTCCGGTCTACCCGAAGATTTCCCCAACAAATTCTCCGACCTCCTGCCCACCCAGGCCCAGCGCACCATCCAGTTCGCCCGTTCCACGCCCGGCATCACCACCTCGCTCATCGGCATGAGCAAACCCGAGCGCGTCAGTGAGAACATGAAGGTCGCCGCTATCACTCCGTTCACCGATACGGAATACTACTCGTTTTTCAAACGCTAACAATGCTCCTTCCCGCCCCCGGCCCGGATCGCGATCACTTTCTGGCCACCCTGCCCGAGTCCCCTGCCGTCTTCGCGCTGACCATGCGCCAAGGCCCTCCTTACCTAGCGAGAACGGCCCTCCTCGGTCGACGCGTCCGCCGACTGCTCCGCCTCGGCATGTTCGCCGATATCGCCACCGCCCTCGACTTCTGGCACACCGCTTCCCGCCTCGAATCCTCCCTCAAACTCTACGAACTCGCCCGCGAACACTACCCCGCCTCGTATCTAAAACTGACAAAACTAAGGATGCCAACCTACGTCAAAGTGCTCCTGACGAACGAATTCCCGCGGACCACCGTCACTTCCCGGCTCACCAAATCCGGCCTCAACTACGGCCCCTTCCGTTCCCGCCTCGGAGCCGAAGCCTTCGAAGCCTCCGTGCTCGAACACTTCCAACTCCGGCGTTGCACCGAAGATTTGGCGCCTGACTCCGAGCACCCCGGCTGCATGTACGGCGAAATGAACCACTGCCTCCGCCCCTGCCAAGCCGCCGTCTCCCCCGAAGGCTACGCCACCGAAGTGCGGCGCGTTACAGACTTTCTCAATACCGCCGGACGCTCCCTCCTCGACACCGTCGAACGCGCCCGCAATCGCTTCTCGGTCGAAATGGAGTTCGAAGAAGCCGCCCGCCAGCACCAACGACTCGACAAAATTGGTACCACGCTCAAACTCCTCGACGATATCGCCATGCCCATCGACGCCGCTCACGGCATCGCCGTCACCCCCTCCAGCGAGCCACAAGCCGTCGAACTGCGCCCCATGCTCGCCGGAGCCTGGCAACCCGCCATTCGCTTTCCCCTAGCCCAGGAAGTCGCCGCCGATAAGCCCATTTCTCTCGATCGGCGCCTCCGAGAGGTCTTGGAAATACCCCTGCCACCCCAAGCCCCTGTCAGCCAACGCCAGGAGCATCTAGCCCTCCTAGCTCGCTGGTTTTACTCCAGTTGGCGGGACGGAGAGTGGCTGCCCTTAGACAACCTGGGAGCAGTCCCCTATCGTCGCTTAGTGAACATGGTCCACCGCGTAGCGACGGCAACCCATTCGAGTTAGGACTACGCCGTATAGGTTAGACTACGGCGAATTCTGATCCGAAAAGCTAATCTTTTTCCCTTTCCACGCCGATAGAGTTACTATGGTGTCGGCTGAACTCCTGGTAGTCCCAGAAAATCAAAATGCGGTTCCGGACACTCACAACGTCGACCGGATCAAGCGAAATTTTCTCGCCAATCTGAATCAAGAGCTGCGGACGCCATTAACCGGCATTCTCGGCATGTTGGATCTGTTAAGCGAAACCTCCCTCACCGAAGAGCAACTCGACTACGTCAGTTCGTCCCGTTCCTGTGCCGAACTGCTCTTGGAGTCCCTCACGAACGCTATCGAGTACTCCTCACTAACCAGCGGCACCACCGGCCATACGTATTCCGAGTTCCGCCCCGCAGAAATGTTACAAGCGGCCGTCGCCGCCCGCGAACCGAAAGCCCGCACTCGCGGTCTCCATCTGAGCCATTTGTTAGATCCGCAACTCCCAGAAGTCGCCATCTCCGATCCTCATCGCGTTCGCCAAGTCCTCGATGTCCTGCTCTCCAACGCCATCAAATTCACCAGTTCCGGGGAAATCGAAGTCATCGCCAGTGCCGCGCCGGACCTCGATGGTCGAGTCTGGCTCACCGTCTCAGTTCGCGATTCCGGCCCTGGCATCGAACCGACTCATCTTCCGTCGCTTTTCTCCGGCGGCAACAGAACCGACAATCCCCTCTCAGCCCACTCCCCCGGCCTTAAAATCGGTCTCCCCCTCGCCAAACAAATCATCGAAGGCATGGGCGGCAGCTTGCGCGTGCAATCCTATCCCGGCCAAGGTAGCTTGTTTACTTTCTCCATCCCCGTCAGCGCCAAAGCAAGCGAAACCGCCCCTCCCCTTCTCGTACAACCCACCGTCGCCACCTCCCGGCGCATCCTACTCGTAGAAGACAACGCGGTAGCCCAACGCTTCATGAAAACCCTCCTCGAACGCCGTGGCTTTGACGTCACCGTCGCTCCTCACGGTGAAGCAGCTATTCAGATCGCACACCAAGCCAAATTCCATCTCGTCCTGATGGATCTCCAAATGCCGGGCATCGATGGCCTGGAAACTACCCGCCGCTTGCGACTCTTGCCGTCCATGGCCGTCGTCCCCATCATTGCCTGCACCGCCAACCCTTCCTCGGAAGTGTGGGCCGATTGCACCGCCGTCGGCATGAATGACTTCTTATCGAAACCGGTCTCCAAAAGCGAACTCTTCACCGTTCTGGACCGTCATACTTCCAGCAAAATCCGCTTCGCCAGCCCAAATTAGCCGTTCGATACCCCGCTCGGAACTCCCCGAGTCGGATAAAACGCATCCCGAAAGTACTCCACCTTCGTCTGCTCCCCCAACACCAAGCTGATCACGTCAAAACGAACCGACATCCCTTCCATTGATGCCAGTCTCACATACTCCTCCGCGGTACGTCCCAGCAACTTCTCCTTCGCTCGATCCACCGCTCGCTCCGGCATGCTCATCTCCGAACTCGTACGCGTCTTCACCTCCACAAACACCAACGTCTTCCCCTCCACTGCCACTAGGTCAATCTCTCCACGCCCCCCCTTGCGTCGATAGTTCCGCGCTACCACCGTCCAGCCCATCTCCTGAATAAATCGCTGGGCCCAGTCTTCCCCCTTCTCGGCTACCTGCAAATGCTTCGCAAATCCTTGACGTCCACGCGCCGCTTGGCGCCGACGGTCCAGCCACCGTCCTGCTCCAATCAAAACCTTCCGAACGATTCCCATGCCCACCTAGTGCGTCCGAACTAAGAGATTTCTCCGCTCATCGATCGGCCCTTCACTACATCCAGGAACGCTTTGGCGGCATACGAAAGCGCCCGCCGAGCCGGATACACCAAGTGAACCTGCCGATCTACCCGCAACTCCTCCACTCGAATCTCCCGCAACTGCCCCCGTTCGATCTCGGCCTCCACACACATCTTTGGCAAAAACGCGACCCCTTCGTTTTTCTGCACCATCTGACGAATCGTTTCTACCGTCGGCATCTCCACGTCCATGTTCAAGGCCACCCGATGCCGTTGAAACTCCCGCAGAACCACCTCCCGATAGGGCGACAACACGTTATGCGCAATAAATGTCTCATTCCCCCAGTTCGGTAATCGAAACGCTCTCCCGATCCCCCAACCGGTGCTCCGGGCTCACCACAAACGCCAGATGATCGGTGAAAATCACCTCTGCCTGCAGACGATCGTCCTGCGGATCAAACGAAATCACCCCAAGCTCCAGCTCCCCATCAATCAGTTGACTCGGAATATTGCTCGAAAGGCTCCGCCGTACTTTCACCTTCACCTTCGGGTACAACCGACGATAATTCACAATATGGTGCAGCAAATACAAGCTCGTCGATTCGTTCGCGCCCACAACCAGAACCCCCGACGAATTGTCCCGCATCTCCGCCAACGCGATGTTCATCTCCATCGCCAAGTGATCGAATCGACGGGAAAAATCGAACACAATCTTTCCCGCATCAGTCAGCAAAAGCTCTTTGCCCGACCGATCAATCAGTTTCTCCTTCAGCTCATGCTCTAATCGCTGAATCGCCAAAGAGACCGCCGGCTGGGTGCGAAGGATCTTTTCCGCCGCCCGAGAAAAACTCTTCTCGGTGGCTACAGTCTGAAAAACGCGGAGAGAGTACAGTTCCATTGAAGTGGAACTATACTACAGCATAACCAACGCTTATCGCACGTGCGAATGGAATAAATTTGCCAAATTGTGCTGCGAGTGCAAGAATCGAGGATTGACTGAGGTCATTTACCAATGAATCAGCGCATTCACATATTCGATACCACCCTCCGCGACGGTGAGCAATCCCCGGGTTGCTCCATGACCGTCCCCGAAAAACTGAAGATGGCCGCCAAACTCGTCGAGCTCGGAGTCGACATTATGGAGGCCGGGTTCCCTATAGCCAGCCACGGCGATTTTGAAGCCGTCGACGCCATAAGCCGCGAGTTCGGCAATCGCGACTTCACCGTTGCGGCCCTCGCCCGGTCCACTCGGCTAGACGTAGAGCGCGCCGGACAAGCCCTCAAGCACGCCAAGCGCGCCCGCATCCATACCTTCATCGCCACCAGCGACATCCACCTCCAATACAAACTCCGCAAGTCGCGCGAGCAGGTGCTCGAAGAAGCCGTCAAGGCTGTCGAGCTCGCCCGCACCTATACTGACGACGTCGAGTTCTCCGCTGAGGACGCCAGCCGTACCGATCCCGACTACCTCGAACAAGTCGCCCGCGCCGTCGTTGCCGCCGGAGCCTCCACCGTCAACTTACCTGACACCGTCGGCTTCTCGGTGCCCACCGAGTACGCCGCCTTCATCGGTCGTGTCGTCAAGGCTATCGGCGACAAGGCTATCGTCTCAGTCCACTGCCATGACGACCTCGGTCTGGCCGTGGCCAACTCCCTAGCCGCCGTCGAAGCCGGCGCTCGTCAGATCGAATGCACCATTAACGGGATCGGCGAACGCGCCGGCAATTGCTCGCTTGAAGAGATCGTCATGATCTTCAAGACCCGCCAGTCCATTCTGCCCTATGAGACGCGAATCAATACGGAACACTTATTCAGCGCCAGCCAGTTACTCACTTCGATGATCACTTTCGGCCCCCAGCCGAATAAGGCGATTGTCGGCGATAACGCCTTCGCCCACGAAGCGGGCATTCATCAGGACGGCTATCTCAAGAATAAGTCCACTTACGAAATCATCGACCCTAAAACCGTGGGCGTGCCCGAAGGCCGCCTCGTCCTCGGCAAGCACTCGGGCCGCCACGCGATGGCCTCCCGCTGCTTGGAACTTGGCTTCCTTGACGTCACGAAGGAAGAAATCGACGGGATTTATCAGGGCTTCACCGCTCTCGCGGACCGCGTCAAAGGTGTTCGGAACGATCAAATCATCGCGCTCTGCAAAGAAGTCATCGCCAAGCGCTCGCCGATTTCGGCTTAAAAACACACATGCAACTGAACGTATTGATTCTCCCCGGCGACGGCATAGGGGTCGAGGTAACTCGGGAAGCCGTTCGTGTTCTTGAAACGGTGGCGACTAAGTTCGGCCACACCCTCCTGCTTACCGAAGGTTTACTCGGCGGTATCGCCATCCACAAGACCGGCACCCCGTTCCCGGAAGAAACGGCACGCCTCGCTGTCGAAGCCGACGCCACTCTCATGGGCGCAGTCGGCCTCCCGGAGTTTGATAACGCCCCGCCAGAACTACGGCCTGAAAAGGGCCTCCTCGGTATCCGAAAGGTTCTCGGCGTCTATGCCAACCTTCGCCCCGTCAAAGCTTATCCGGCCCTCATCGAGAGCAGCCCGCTCAAGAATCACCTCGTCGAAGGTACGGACATGATCATCGTCCGCGAACTCAACGGCGGGATCTATTACGGTACCCCCCGCGGCATCGAAGGCTCCGGCGATACCGAACGCGGCACGAACACCATGACCTACACCCGCGCCGAAATCGCGCGGATCACCCGCATGGCCTTCGGGCTCGCCCGCAAGCGCCGCAGAAAACTGGCCAGCGTTGACAAATCCAACGTCCTTGAAACCTCGCAGCTTTGGCGCCGGGTGGTGAACGAGATAGCCCCCGAATTCCCGGATGTCGAACTCGAACACATCCTCGTCGACAACGCCGCCATGCAGCTCGTCCTCAACCCCCGTCGCTTCGACGTCCTCGTCATGGAGAACATGTTCGGCGACATCCTCAGCGACGAAGGTGCCGTCCTCGCCGGCTCGATTGGCATGTTGCCGTCGGCCTCAATCGGCGATCAGCGCCCCTCCGGCGCCTGGGTTGGCCTCTACGAACCCGTCCACGGTTCGGCCCCCGACATCGCCGGCCAGAACAAGGCCAACCCCTTGGGCGCCATTGGTTCGGTCGGTGCAATGTTCGAATATTCCTTCGGCCTGATGAAAGAAGCGGCGGCCGTTAATGCCGCCATTGAAGCCGTCCTCGATTCCGGCCGCACTACCGCCGACTTGAAACCCAAGGGCATACCCGCCACCACCACCGAAGTAGGAGAAGCTGTTGCCAATGCCATCCAATAAGCCGCGTACCATCATTGAGAAAGTTTGGGATAGCCACATGGTGGCCGAAAAACAGGGCGCTCCCGCAGTGCTCTTTATCGATCTTCATCTCGTCCATGAAGTAACCTCGCCCCAAGCCTTCTCCGGCCTCCGCGCCCGCGGTGTCAAAGTCCGCCGACCCGACCTCACATTTGCTACCGTTGACCATTCCACCCCGACCACCCCGCGCCATCTGCCCATTATTGATCAGATCGCCGCCACCCAGGTCGCCCAGCTGGAAACCAACGCCACCGAATTCGGCATCCCTTATTTCGGCTTCCAAAACTTGAACCAAGGTATAGTCCACGTCATAGGACCGGAACAGGGCTTGACCCAACCCGGCATGACCGTCGTCTGCGGCGATAGCCACACCGCCACCCACGGTGCCTTCGGCGCCCTCGCCTTCGGCATCGGCACCAGCGAAGTCGAAATGGTCCTCGCCACCCAGTGCCTCCTCCAACGTCCCTCGAAGACGTATGAAGTGAAGGTGGAAGGAACCCTCAAACCCGGCGTTTCGGCCAAAGACATCATCCTCGCCCTCTGCGCCAAAATCGGTATCGGCGGCGGCACCGGTTGTGTCTTCGAATTCACCGGTTCGGCCATCCGCGCTCTCTCGATGGAAGAACGCATGACCGTCTGTAATATGGCCATCGAAGCCGGCGCCCGCGCCGGACTCATCGCCCCCGATGAAAAAACTTACGAGTATGTGAAAGGTCGTAAGTACGCCCCCAAGGGCGAAGACTGGGACAAAGCGCTCGCCTACTG
>CANNLB010000020.1 GCA_947505565.1 Acidobacteriota bacterium
GCGGGAGTTTGTTACCGCGGGGGTGGAGGCAAACGGCTCCATGAGTACCGGGCATAGCGAACAACCTGAAGGGCAGAAAGCGGCAGGCTGGTCGTGAAGCGCGAGGTGACCGCGGAGGGGTTACGGCCGATGCGAGAAGAGGCACCGGCGGCGGAGGGGTCCAAGGAGAAGGAACCGTGCCGCGAGCTGGAGGCCACCGTCAGCGTCGCGGCGGTCCGTTAATCGGCTCCGGATAGTTCGCTGGTGGAGCAGTTTCCAGCAAAGAGCAGATAGTAGTCGCCGAGGTCGGGGCCGAAGAGGCGGAACGCGTCGATGAAGGGTCGGCGGCGGACGACCCTTTCGGCGTGGCCATGGGGGCGGCGGCCGAGCGTGGCGAAGGAGTGGAAGGTGCGGACGGGTTCGCCTGGCAGATGCCTCCATGATGTCGAGGAAATCGTCGCGGTGGTACTACGAGGTCGGGAAATCCCTGATCAGGTTGGTTGGATTTCCGTGCGGCTAGCCATTTTAGCGGCAAAGTGTCGATACCCATTTCTATGATTCGAGTGTCGCGGGCATGGAGGACGGGCAGAGGCCGGGGGCGAGGGCGCCAGCGTCGATTAGAGCATGGTCGAGCAGGAGGTGAACGAAGATGGGGAAAGGGGCGGAGCACCAACTTGATTTGGCCGATGGTGCGTCGAGAGTCGGAGACGATGACTTGTAACGTTAGGGTGCTGAGGAGAAGGCAGGGCGTAGCGGAATGGCTCGGTTTCGGGCGCTTTATGCACTTGTTACAAGAATCCGTCGAAACGAAACGTGAAATGGCGATATTCTACAAAAGACAGGTAACCACCATGAAACCAAAAACTGCGCTCCGCCTCAGGCTGCTATTTCTAACTCTCTCTTCGGTTGGATTGCTATTGGGGCAGGCTGCCCTACCGGACGGCATCCAGAAGTTTTCGACCGTGGAAGGAATCACCGAGTATCGGCTCACGAACGGAATGCGGTTGCTGCTGTTCCCGGATGCTTCCAGCCCAAAACTGACAGTGAACATCACCTACCTTGTCGGCTCGAAGCATGAAAACTATGGGGAAACCGGCATGGCTCATTTGCTGGAGCACATGGTGTTCAAGCCGACCAAGAACCGCGGCAATATCATCAAAGAAATGACTGACCATGGTGCGCAGTTCAACGGCACTACTTGGCTGGATCGTACGAACTACTACGAAACCGTGAACGCTTCGGATGAAAACCTGCAATGGGCGATTGAATTGGAAGCCGATCGGATGGTGAACGCGCTGATCGCCAAAAGCGATTTGGACAAGGAAATGACCGTGGTTCGCAATGAGTTTGAGGCGGGGGAGAACAGCCCGATGCGGGTTCTGATGCAGCGGACCCAAGCGGCGGCGTATGAGTGGCACAACTACGGCAAGACGACGATCGGGTCGCGCGCAGATATCGAAAATGTGCCAATTGAACGTTTGCAGGGGTTTTATCGGAAGTACTACCAGCCCGACAACGCGGTGCTGGTGATTGCCGGGAAATTCGACGCTACGAAAGCGTTGAGCCTATTAGCGAAGAACTTTGGGGCGATTGCCCGCCCCGAACGGAAGCTGGACAAGATTTGGACGACCGAACCTACGCAGGACGGAGAGCGAACGGTGACGGTGCGGCGGGTCGGCGATGTGCAGATGTTGCTGGCGGCCTACCATATTCCGTCCGGAATCCATCCCGATTCCGAGGCGCTGGAAGTGTTGTCGAGCGTGTTGAGCAACAACCCGTCCGGACGGTTGTACAAGGGGATGGTGGAGAGCAAGAAGGCAGCGGGAGTTTTTGGATTCGGACTGCAAGGGGCGGATGCGGGACTGCTGATGTTCGGATCGCAGTTGCGCAAAGATCAGTCATTGGCGGAAGCCAAGAGCGCGATGTTCGCCACGCTCGAAGGGGTGGTGAAAGAGCCACCGAGCAAGGAAGAAGTGGACCGGGCCAAGGCGAACCTCAGCAAACAGATCGAGCTGATGATGACGAATTCCCAGCAGATCGCGATCTCGTTGAGTGAGCTTGCCTCCATGGCGGATTGGCGCATGTTGTTTGTTTCGCGCGACCGATTGCAGAAGGTAACTCCGGAAGATGTGCAACGGGTTGCCAAGGCTTATCTGAAAGATGACAACCGGACCGTCGGGTCGTTCATTCCAGTAGACAAGCCGGACCGCTCCGAAATCCCCCCGCCGCCAGATTTTACTGACTTAGTGACTAACTACAAAGGCCGGGCGGCGATGGCCGAAGGGGAGGTGTTCGACCCGAGTCCGGCGAACATCGATAGCCGCACCAAGCGCGCGACGCTGCCGAACGGCATGAAGCTTGTGATGATGCCGAAGAAGAATCGGGGCAATACCGTTTATGGCCGGATCACGCTGCGTGTGGGCGATGAGAAGTCCCTGTTTGGCCTGAGTGAATCGGCTAGCTTGGCTTGGTCGATGCTGATGCGCGGAACGAAGAACAAGACGCGGCAACAGATTCAGGATGAAGCGGACAAGTTGAAGTTAAGGCTGAATATAGGCGGGTCGGCTGCCACTGGCGCGGCCAATGTGGAGACGACGCGCGAGAATCTGGCGGGAGCGCTGAGCTTGGCGGTGGAGGTGTTGCGACAGCCCAGTTTTGAGGAGCGAGAGTTCGACACGCTGAAGCAATCGATTCTGGCCAGTTATGAGGCGAATCTGCGCGAGCCCCAAGCGTTGGCCGGATTGATGCTGGCTAGGCATTTACGTCCCTATCCGAAGGGCGACATCCGCGCGGTGCAGACTTTCGAAGAGAGTATTGACGCGATGAAGGCGGCCAAGCTGGACGAGGTAAAGGCGTTCTACAGCCAGTTCTTTGGGGGCACCAGCAGTGGCGTAATCACGCTCGTCGGCGACTTTGACCCGGCAGTAGTGGAGACTCAGTTGCGTGGGCTGCTGGGGGATTGGAAGTCGCCGAAGGGCTATATTCGGACAACCTCTCCTTATCGAAAAGTTGAGGCGGTCAACCGGACGATCAATACCCCCGATAAAGCGAACGCCATGTTTATGGCAGGCATGAACATTGCTCTGACCGATGAAGATCCGGGCTATCCCGCGATCTCCCTCGCCAATTACCTGTTTGGGCAAAATGCTGATTCGCGCTTGTTTAACCGTTTGCGCCAGAAAGAAGGCTGGAGCTACGGAGCTGGCTCCAGCCTTGGTGCCGGCACGAAAGAGACCGGCGGTTCGATGCAGGTGTTCGCCATTCTGGCTCCGGAGAATCTGACCAAGCTGGAGAATGGGGTGAAGGAAGAGTTCAGCAAGATTCTCACCGAAGGGTTTTCAGCGGAGGAAGTCAGTAAGGGCAAGAAATCCTGGCTACAATCGCAGCAGGTACAGAGGACTCAGGATCAGTCGTTGTTGGGGATGTTGTCCGGCTTTGAGTTTTATGGACGCCGGATGGACTGGGCAGCGCAGATGGAGACGAAGGTAGCAGCTTTGACCGCCGAGGAAGTGAACGGTGCCGTGAAGAAATACATTGATATGAATGCGCTGAGTATTTTCAAAGCGGGAGATATGAAGAAAGCCGGGTTACAGCCATAGAGGCTGGCCCGGTGATGGCTAACGCTTCTTGCGGGTTAGCTTCTTCGCGAGGAATTCCTGAAATAAATTGCCAACGGCATTGAACCCGAGGCCGATCGCTGAGCTGCGGAGAATCACGCCGCTGCTGTCGCGGGCGGAGGCGGGAAAAAAGTATCGGGTCACGAAGCCATTGCCAAAGCGCCCTGCCAAGTTCGAGTAGCAAAATTGGAACTTCTTATTATCGCCGCGGCATACGACAGTTCTGCTGATGGCCCACCAGGCGCGTGAGCTATTGGTGCCGGTTCCCTTGACGAAATAACGGGGGTCTTGCTTGGCCAGCGCTGTGACGACGACCTTCTGGAACAGGAGGCTGGTTCCGAAACTTACGAAACCGGCTCCGTAACGTTTGGCATAGCCTTGGGAACCTTGCCCGAAGCCCTTGTTCGTGTTTTGGGCTTGGCCGATACCGGCGATTACTCCGTTGATCACAAACGTTGACGGAGCAAGCCAGAACTTGGCGGTGAGTTCGAGCTTTTGTTTGGCGTTAAGAGGGGCGGCTTCGCGATCATAGACGGCGAAGAAGTTGGGCACGAAGCCGAGGAGGCGCTGTTGTGTGGCGGTCTTGATCTGTTCCTGGGCGATTTCCGCCTGTGTCTGCGTGACGTTGATCTGATCGGAGACCCGATCAATGGCTAACGCCGTGGTGGGAAGCAGGAGTGCTTGGCCGGGTGATAGTTCTCCGGTAAGTGCTTTCAAGGCGAAGCCGTTGGCGATAAAGGTGAGGCGGTAGGGACCGGGCGGGACGTTTTGGAGGGAGAAATCGCCTGTCGCGCTGGATTGCACTTCCTGGTCCGGAGCGCGCCCGTCGAGAGTCAGCTTGATCTGAGCGACGGCCACCGAGGCTCCGCTCGAGTCGACTACGGTTCCACTGATAGTTCCGGGCTGCGCAAATACCGCGGGCACCATGGCTAGCACCGCAAACGATAGAAAACGATGGACGGTCAGGTTCAGAAGGATAGATGACAGCATGTCGATGAAGCAGATGCCCAAGGGTTGCGTCGCGACTTACAAAAAGCGGTGACGCAACCGCTGATCCGCCACTAGGCAAGTAATGACTTTACTACCTGGCCGTCCACGTCAGTAAGCCGATAGTCACGGCCACTGTAGCGGTAAGTTAATTTCGTGTGGTCGAGACCCATCAGGTGGAGGATCGTCGCTTGTAAATCGTGGACGTGGACCTTGTTTTCCACGGCCTTGTAACCGAATTCGTCCGTCGCTCCGTAGGCGAAGCCGCCCTTGGCTCCTCCACCGGCTAACAGCGTCGTGAAGCCGTGAACGTTATGGTCACGCCCGTTTCCGACGCGCTCGAGCCCGCTGTTCTGAATCATCGGCGTCCGGCCGAATTCGCTTCCGATCACCACCAGCGTGTCTTCGAACATGCCGCGGAGCTTCAAATCTTCGAGCAATGCCGCGATGGGGCCGTCGGCAGCGTTGGCAAGTTTGGAGTGGATGCGGATGTCGTCGTGGCTGTCCCAGGGCTGGAAATTGCCGAAGTAGACCTGAACCATGCGGACGCCCTTTTCGGCCATTCTTAGGGCCATCAGGCAGCCTCGGCCAAACTCGTGGTCTCCGTAACGGGCGCGCACCTTCTCGGGCTCCCGTGTGATGTCGAAGATCTCCGGGGCCTCGGTCTGCATGCGATAGGCAACCTCCATCGCGGCGATGCTGGCCTCCATCTGCGGTTCGTGACCCAGCTGGTGGAGATAACCCTGGTTGAGGCGGTCGAGTAACGCTAGCTGCCGCTCCTGCTCACTGGATGTTAACTTGGCGTTGCGGATGTTCTGGAGGATCTTCTCTGGTCCGCTCTCCTTCGTGAGTAAGTGGGTCCCTTGATACGTTGCGGGAAGAAACGCCGAGTCCCATAACTGAGGGCCGAGGACGGGGTAGCCGGGGCAGAGGACGACGAAGCCGGGGAGATTTTTGTTTTCGGTGCCTAAGCCGTAAGTCAGCCACGACCCCATCGACGGGCGGCCGGGGAGGTTGTGACCACAGTTCATCATCAACAGCGACGGGCCGTGGTTTCCGTTGTCGGAATACATTGAACGGATCACGCAGAGGTCATCGGCGCGTCGCGCCAGCTTCGGAAAGATCTCGCTGATCTCGAGGCCGCTCTGGCCGTGCTTGGAGAACTTGAAGGGCGACTTCATCAGGTTGCCGGCGGCGCGGTCGGTCTTCAGCTTAGGGCCGGGCATGGGTTCGCCGTCGCGCTGGTCGAGGACTGGCTTCGGGTCAAACGTGTCGACGTGGGACATTCCTCCGTTGAGGAACAGAAAGATCACCCGCTTGGCTTTCGGCGCGAAGTGGGGGCCGGCGGCTGCAGTTTCGGCCAGGCCGAGGAGGCCAAGGCTGCCGCCGATACCGCGCAATACGTCTCGTCTCAACATGGCTTAGTTCACCGCCGTGAATTCGCTGGAGGCGAGTAACACTTGCGCGTACTGGGCCCAGGAACTGCTCTGTTTCAGGAAAGCCAAGCCCATCTCGGTCTCGTCCGGGCGCGGCGCGCGCAGATAGAGACGCTCATAGGCTTGGCGGATTTTTTCGCGGCCGTCACCTTGCAACCGCTCGGCAAAAGCCTCGGCCTGTTTGGCGACGAAAGAGTTGTTGAGGAAGTAGAGGCGTTGCAGCGGGCCGAGGGTCACCGTACGTTTCTCGGTGGGGTTATTGGGGTTAGGGAAGTCGAAGAGGGTGAGGCTGGGGTCTGGCTTGGTGCGGCCGACGTAGCCGTAGAGGGTGCGGCGGTGGAAATCGTCGGTAAGCGGCTGGGCGGGTCCGCCTGGGGTAAGGTCAAGACTACCGGCGGCGGCCAGGATCGCGTCGCGCAGGGATTCGGCGTCGAGGCGGGGGACGAAGTTCGCGCGCCACAGGAGCTTATTCTCGGGGTCCTTCTGGGCGTTGGTTTCCGAGGAGGTCCCGCTGAGTTGATAGGCGCTCGTGAGCAGAATGCGGCGGTGAAGACGCTTCAGCGACCAGCCGTCGCCGACGAACTCGGCGGCGAGGGCGTCGAGGAGGGCGGGATGCGTCGGCCGCTCGCCGAGTTGGCCGAAGTTGGAGGCGCTGCGGACGATGCCGGAGCCGAAGTGGCCCTGCCAGACACGGTTCACGATGACCCGGGCGGCCAGCGGGTGGTTCACGATGGCTTCGGCGAGTTCGAGGCGGCCGCTTCCTTTCGAGAATGGTGTGGGTTTGGTGTCGGAAAGGGCGTGGAGGAAATGCCGGGGAACCTCTTCGCCGAGGTTCTGGTCGTCGCCGCGGATGGCCACTTTTGCGTTGCCCGGTTTGTCGGTATCGGAGATGGTGTGGAGAAAGGGGTACTGCGGGGGCAGGGTCTCCTTGAGATGCTTGAGGTCTTGCCGAAGGCGGTCATGTTCAGCCTTCCAGGCGGGTGCGAGCCAGCGGTCGAGGTCGTTTTCGCCGAAGTAGTAGATACCGCCTCTGAAGTCGAGGAAATCCTTTTTATAGGGGTCCGAGGCGAGGTCTCGCCAGAGGTAGTATTCGAGGATCGGGAGCGACTCGAGGTTGGTCCACTGGCGGGTGGATTCGTCGCGGAGGCCTTTGATGCCGCCGAGTTTCACGTAGTTACGTTCTTCCATGCCGCGGCGGTCGGCGAAGATACGGGTGACGAGCGCCTGGAAGGCGGCGGGGTCCTGCAAAGGGTCGAAGGGATGGTCTTTGAGGGGGCCGGCGAGGTAAGCTTTCCAGCGGTTGAAAATCTCTGGGTCCAGGCCCCCCGGAGATTTGGCGTTGAGGTACTTTTCGGTTTGGCGGGAGAGGATTTCGGAGAGGTCGGCGGACTGAAGTTGGACGAAGCGTTCGAGGGAAAACTTGGCGTCGTCGATGCGTTTTTGGTGGTCCTTATAGGCTTTGACGGCGGCTTCTTCGGCGAGGGGGACTTCGTGAGATTTGCTGCTTTTGAAGACGCCGAGGAGGGAGTAGTAATCCTTGGTGGGGATGGGGTCGTATTTATGATCGTGGCATTGCGCGCAGGCGACGGTGAGGCCGAGGAACGTGCGGGTGGAGACGTCGAGTTGATCGTTGGCGTTGATGCCGAGGGCTTGGAAGCCGAGGGCGGGGAGAAGGCTGGCGTTGTTGGGGAGTTGGTCGGCGGCGAGTTGGGCGCGGACGAATTTGGGATAAGGGAGATCCGTATTTAGGGCGTTGACGACCCAGTCGCGGTAGCGGAAGGCGTTGGGGTAGGGGGTGTCGGAGCTGGCGCCGAGTTGGCCGTCGGCGTAGCGGGCGAGGTCGAGCCAGTGGCGGGCCCAGCGTTCGCCGTATTGGGGGCCAGCCAGGAGGCGGTCGACGACGGTGGCGAAGGCTTGGGGGGACGTATCCGCGACGAAGGCGGCCAGTTGTTCGGGCGTCGGGGGGAGGCCGGTGAGGTCAATCGTAACGCGACGGAGGAGAGTGCGTTTGTCGGCGGGGATGTTGGGGGTGAGGCCGGCCTGTTTACGGGCCGTTTCGAGGTGGTGATCGATCTCGACCGGGGCGGGCTTCGGGAGCGCGGCGAAAGCCCAGAAGGTGGGCATGGCGGCGCCGTCGGTGATCCAACGGGCGAAGTCGGCGACTTGATCCGCGGGTAGTTTGCCAGCCGGCGGCATTTTCAGGCGCTCGTGGGTGCGGGCGACGGCCTGATAGAGCAGGCTGGCTTCGGGCTTGCCGGGGACGACGGCGGCGCTGGCCAGCTTAGCGATGGGATGGCAACCTTGGCAATTTTCAATGAAAAGCGGGCGGATGCGTTGTTCGAAGAATTCCAGTTGCTCGGGCGTTCCGCCAGCGAATGCAGCAACGGGGAGGAGCGCGAAGAGGGCGACGGGAAGACGCGTCATCATCACGGAATACTATATCCTATTTGAAATGATTTCAACCCTGCGCGTGTTACCATCGAACGTGCCCGCCAGAGTTTTAGGTGTTATTCCGGCGCGCCTGGCCTCTACTCGGTTTCCAGGGAAACCACTTGTCCCTATAAACGGAAAGCCGATGTTGCAACACGTGTTTGAACGGGCCTGCCTTTGCCGGACGCTCGATCGGGTGATTGTGGCGACCGACGATAAGCGAATTGCTGAAGTGGCGCGGGGATTTGGCGCGGTGGTGCAGATGACGTCGGCCTCACACCTGTCAGGCACAGATCGTGTGGCCGAGGTATCGGGAAGCCATGAGCACGAGATTGTCGTGAATATTCAGGGTGATGAGCCGATGATCGATCCGTCGGCGATCGACCTGGCGGTGCAGGGGCTGAAAGAGCACCCGAAGGCGCTGATGGCCACCTTGAAGCGGTCGATCGGCCGACTGGACGAAATCACGAATCCGAATGTCGTTAAAGTTGTCACGGACGGGGAGGGGATGGCTATCTACTTTTCGCGAAGCCCCATCCCGTATAGCCGGGGCGGAGCGGTGACCTACTACAAGCATATTGGGTTGTACGTTTACCAGCGTGAATTCCTGCTCGCCTACTCCACCCTGCCGGTGGGGCCACTGGAGCAGGCCGAACGGCTGGAACAGTTGCGCGCCCTCGAGAATGGTTTTGCCATTCACGTTTCAGAAACGCAGTACGAATCCCTCGGGGTGGATACCCCGGAAGACCTATCTCGGGTGCAGGCCCATTGGGGTTCGCTTTCTTAATTCGTTTTTTGCTATGGCCAAATATATATTCGTGACGGGTGGAGTGGTGAGTTCGTTGGGCAAGGGGATCGCGGCTTCGTCGATCGGCTGTTTGCTCGAAAGTCGTGGGCTTCGTGTCACGCTGCAGAAGTTCGATCCGTATCTTAACGTGGACCCGGGAACGATGAGCCCGTTTCAGCACGGGGAAGTGTTTGTAACCGACGACGGGGCGGAAACGGACCTGGACTTGGGCCACTACGAGCGGTTTACCCATGCTCCGCTGACCCAGGCGAACAACCTGACGTCGGGCCGGATTTACGAGACGATTATCAGCCGGGAGCGGCGGGGCGATTATCTGGGCCAGACGGTGCAGGTCATTCCCCATGTGACCAACGAGATCAAGGCCGGGATTGAGCGCGTTTCGCATGACGTGGATGTCGTGATTGTGGAGATTGGCGGGACGGTGGGCGATATTGAGTCCCTGCCGTTTTTGGAAGCGATTCGCCAGGTTCGGCACGAAAAGGGCCGGGATAATACGATTTTTGTGCATGTAAGTTTGGTGCCGTGGATTGCGGCGGCACATGAGCTGAAGACCAAGCCGACCCAACATAGCGTGAAAGAGCTGCGGGCGATTGGCGTGCAGCCGGACATCCTGATTTGCCGGAGCGAGCGGCCGTTGAACGCGGATTTGAAAGAGAAAATTGCCCTGTTCTGCGACGTGGAGGCGCGGGCAGTGATCAGCGCGGCGGATGCCAAGACGATCTACGAAGTGCCGTTGACGTTTGCCGAGCAGGGCGTCGACGAGATTATTCTGCGCCAGTTTCGGATGGATTCTCCGGCGCGGGACTTATCAAAATGGACCGAGATGCTGGACCGGATGCTCCACACCGTGGACGAGGTGCATATTGGGCTGGTGGGCAAATATGTGGAGTACGAGGACAGCTATAAGAGCCTGAAAGAGGCGCTGCTGCACGGTGGGTTGGCGGGTCGGTTGAAGGTCATCATCCACTGGATTGAGGCCGAAAATTTGCACTGGCCGGAGTGCGCGGAGACGCTGCGGCACTTTGATGGGATTCTGGTGCCGGGCGGGTTTGGCAAGCGTGGCGTGAACGGGATGTTGAATGCGATTCGGTATGCGCGGGAGCACAAGGTGCCGTACTTTGGGATTTGCCTGGGCATGCAGACGATGGTGATTGAGTTTGCGCGGAACGTATGCGGGATGCCCCAGGCGGATTCGACCGAGTTTGATCCGTCGACGCCGCATCGGGTGATTTTCAAGTTGCGGGAGTTGACGGGGGTGGACGAACTCGGCGGGACGATGCGGCTGGGAGCTTATCCGTGTGAGTTGGCCAAAGGGAGCTTTGCGCGGGAGGCTTATGGGGCGGAGTTAGTGAGCGAGCGTCATCGGCACCGTTTTGAGTTCAACCGCGAATTCGAGAAAGTTTTAGCCGAAGGCGGGTTGCAGTTGACCGGGCAGACGCCGGACGGGGTTTACGTGGAGATCTGCGAGATCAAGGACCATCCGTGGTATTTGGGTTGCCAGTTCCATCCGGAGTTGAAGTCGAAGCCGCTCGAGCCGCATCCGTTGTTCACTTCGTTTGTAAGTGCCTCTTATGAAGAGCACTTGCGGCGGATTGGGCGGAGTGCGGAGCTGATGCATGCCCAATAGCCTGGAGCTGATTGCCGGCCCGTGCGTGATTGAGAGTGAAGAGCACCTGTTTTTTCTGGCGGAAAGCATTCAGGCCGTGGCCGGCGATTTCGTCTTCAAGGCTTCGTTCGACAAAGCGAACCGGTCGAGCGTGCACTCGTATCGGGGGCCTGGGTTGATCGAAGGACTGCGGATGCTACGGCAGGTGAAGAACCGGGGCTTTCGGATCATGACCGACGTGCATGAGCCGAGCCAAGTGGCCTATGCCGCCGAGGTTTGCGACATCATTCAGATTCCCGCGTTTTTATGTCGGCAGACGGATCTGCTGCTGGAAGC
>CANNLB010000021.1 GCA_947505565.1 Acidobacteriota bacterium
GGGGCGGAGGCGGCGGCGGAGGGGGCGGGGGCGCTACCAGCATATTGGCCAATTGAGCCGGCTGCAGACCCTCGAAGAACCACATGGGAATAATAATTCCCAGTACGATCAGGCCCGACTGGATGAGCAGTGAGACCAGAACGGTGTAGGGTTTACTTGTCTTACCTGTACCATCAACAAATGTCTGTTCAAACATTTCCGCATTCCTTTCGGCCCCGCTGCCAGAGTAGCGGAGCGCGTTGAGGTTATCAAACTACATTGTTGCCACTCCCGAGCGAAGGAGCGCAACACGATCGAACGATTTACTTCAATGACTTCGTTTTTCCAGGTGCGACAGCAAGGGCGGGGGTTCCGCCGTCTTTCCGTCGTTTTTCCATCCACTCCCGACAGTAAATCAGGATGGGAGCGGCGATAAAGATTGAGGAGTAGGTTCCAAAAATGATGCCGGCAACAAGGGCAAACGAGAAGCCGTTTAGAACCTGTCCGCCAAACAACCAAAGGGCCAATGCCGTCAGGAAGGTTAAACCCGACGTGAGGATCGTCCGACTCAGCGTCTGGTTAATGCTGAGAGTTACTACGGTATCAAATTTTTCCCGCCGCATTTGCGGCAAGTTTTCGCGGATACGGTCGAAGACGACAATGGTGTCGTTCATCGAGAAACCGACTAGGGTCAGCAGGGCCGCGATTACGGTAAGAGAGACTTCTTTGTCCAACAACGAGAAGAGACCGATCGTGATGATGGTGTCGTGAAACACCGCGATCACGGCAGCCAGCCCGTAAATGAACTCGAACCGGAAGCCCACGTAGACAAGCATACCCAAGAGGGCCAGCAAAGTTGCACTGAAGGCCTGCGTTTGGAGCTCCTTGCCCACCTTCGGTCCGACGAGATCAAAGCCGCGGATGGTGTAAGGGCCGGTTACCGTTTCTTGTTTGAGCACGTTGATCACCTGAGGCGTAACGTTTTTGACACCAGCCAGGGACTCATAGCTCCCAAGAAGCCCGGAGCGAGGGGCGCTGTTTCTAAACGCCAGGATGTCCTTGACGAGTTCTTGCAGTTGGGGTTCGGTTAAAGACCCACCAGCCGAGGCGAGGGGACCACGGATCCGATCCGCAAGCGCGGCTTGGGTAGTGAGATTGATGTCCTCTTTTCCGCCTGCTTGGGAGCCGAAGGTGCTTTTCAGCGTATCGAAAACGACGGCGCGGGCAGCGTTCAATTCCCTTTCATCCCGGAGGTCGGTCGAAATGATGACCTCGTTCTGCCCGGTAACTTGTTGGACGACGATCTCACCGGAAATCTTCGCCGCTAAGGCCTTGCGGATCTGGTCTTCGTTCGGCGCCTGCTGGAAACGGACGGTCGTGACCGTGCCGCCCTTAAAGTCGATGCCGTAAAGAGGACCACCTTTGATGATCAAGCTTCCCAAGCCGGCGACCGTCAACACCAAGGAGGCGATGATGAAAGGCCATTTCTTGCCCAGGAAGTCAAAATTCGTGTTTTTAAATAGCTCCAT
Organism: Acidobacteriota bacterium; assembly: GCA_947505565.1. Lineage (GTDB taxonomy): Bacteria > Acidobacteriota > Terriglobia > Bryobacterales > Bryobacteraceae. The sequence continues at coordinate 1,509 of CANNLB010000021.1, forward strand.
GCAGAGTTGCTACTGGCGGTAATGATGTTTGGACACCACGACAGCACCATTTGTTCCCGTTTTAAATGTCAAAAAATACAAAAGTCGTTACTGTTTCTCGATTGCGGACTGGTGAGTGACCGGGTGCGCGAAGGAGTGGACTAAATGCTGAGGGTGGTGGGCTGCTCTTTGCCGCTCAATTCCCAATCAAAAATTGCTCGTGAGACAAAGACCGCCGTGAATACGTTGGCGATCAGGCCAATGACTAGGGTAATCGCAAACCCCTTCACCGCGGTGGTACCGAAGATGAAAAGAAAGGCACAGGAGACAATCGTGGTGACGTGGGTATCCACGATTGTCCACCACGCTTTGCCGAAACCTGCATCGACGGCGGCCAGGACGCCTTTCCCGTGACGCAACTCTTCGCGGATTCTTTCAAAAATGAGAACGTTCGAGTCGACGGCCATGCCTATTGTCAAAATAATGCCCGCCATGCCAGGCAGCGTGAGAACAGCACCGAAGTAGGCAAGGGCGGCAATCAGGATAATCGCGTTCAATACGAGGGCCAAAACAGCGTTAATGCCAGCTTTTTTGTAGTAGATAAGCATAACGAGGACAACGGCCCCAACTCCGACGGCGCCGGCCATAAGCCCATCTCGGATCGAGTCAGCCCCGAGCGAGGGTCCGACGGTTCGTTCTTCAAGATAGACGATACCGGCAGGCAGGGAGCCGGAGGTTAGAACGAGGGCGAGATCTGAGGCTTCCTGTTGAGAGGGTGCCCCGGTAATCACGCCCGATTCTTCAATCTTGCTGTTGATGGTAGCGACGCTGCGGGCCTTGTTGTCGAGCAGGACGGCTAGTTTATTGCCGACATTGCTCTCGGTGTAACGTCCAAAGCGTTTTCCCGCGTCAGGAGAGAGAACAAATGAGGTTTCCCATTTTCCCATCTGATCTTGCGAAGGACGGGCGTTGCGGAGATCCTGGCCAGTTACGACGGCCGATCTGTTAGCGACGTACCAGCTTTCGCCTTGGTCTCCCGGACGGCTAGCCTGCTGAATGGGCCGCGTGCCGAGGGGCAGAATGCCTCCACTCTTAGCGCGGAGCGCTTCTTCGCTGGGAAACGGTCCGTCTTTGACTTCGACGATTTCGAGTTTCGCAGCGGCCTGCAAGAGGGCTTTCACGCGGGCGGGATCATCGACGCCGGGCATTTGAACCAGGATTTCGGGGTTCGCCTCGCCGTTACCCCGCTGCTGCACGGTAGCTTCGGCCAAGCCTAGACCGTTGATGCGGTTTTCGATCGTTCGCATGGAGCGGGTGACGGTATCCCGGCGCATGGTGAGGGATTCGGTTGTATTTTTCGTCAGGCGGTAGTCGGCTGAGCCCATGCTGGCCATCTGCCAATTCGCGAACTTCAATTGCAGCAGTTCGCGAAACGGGGCGGTCTTGTCGACGGGAATCCCCTTCACGTTGATGTGAATCTTGTCGGCGTCTTCGATCGTGGCCGGGTCATTGCGATCGAGCGAAGCGTAGGCAATGCCCGCTTTCAACATTTCGTCTTTCAAACGTTCGATGCCTTGATCGGCGTCGGCTTTGAAGGCGTCCTGCACTTGGACCTGAAGCACCAGTTGGCTGCCGCCCCGAAGGTCGAGGCCGAGTTTGATGCTGTTGGCAACATTCTGGTTCAACTGTTCTTTCGAAGTGGGCAGGCCGATGATGCCGTAAAGGCAGATCAAGATGGTTGCCACGATCACGATGGCTTTCGTTCTGATGTTCTTATCCATGAAAAAATCCTAAACAGCCTTTCCCGGTTTGGTCACGAGAGAGGTGATGGCGGCCCGCGTCACTTGCAACTTGACGTTGTCCGGCTTAACGCGAATCACTAGCGTATCATCGGTTGCGTTCACGGCGATGACCGTTCCAACAATTCCTCCGCTTGAAACGACTTCGTCACCTGTTTTCAGGTTCGACAGCATCTGGGCGGTTTGCTTCTTTTGCCGCTGCATCGGCAGGAATAGCAAAAAATAGAAGATCGCAAAGATAGCGATCATGGGCAGGAAGCCAATGAGGCTGTTTACCGAGGGGAGTTGCAACATTGTGGCGAATAGCACTACTTCGTTTCCGTTTCGGCAGCTCGAACTGCCGCTAAGTGTTGAGGGAAGTCCCCAAGGAGAATAGCCTGCCTGATCCGACGCATGATGTCAAGGTAATGCCTTAGATTATGGAGAGTTCCCAGTACCGAAAACAGAATTTCCTCCGCCAGGAACAGGTGGCGGAGGTAAGCGCGGGTGAAATTCCGACAAGTGTAGCAGCCGCAGGCGGGGTCGAGCGGACCTGCGTCATCCCGGTAACGGGCGTTTTTTATCACCACTTTACCGACCGAGGTAAACAAACATCCGTTGCGTGCATTGCGGCTCGGCATGACACAATCCATCATGTCGATGCCCCCGGCGACGTATTCGATTAATTCTTCCGGCTTTCCGACGCCCATCACGTAGCGAGGCTTCTCGACGGGGAGAAGTGGGGCGGTGGCGGACACCATCTCCAGGCTGAGGTCGCGGGGCTCGCCGACGCTGAGCCCGCCGATGGCGTAGCCAGGAGCGTCGAGGCCGACGAGTTCGGCGGCGCATTCGCGTCGCAGATCCGGATACATACCGCCCTGAACGATGGGGAACAGGGCTTGGTTGACCGGGTTGCGCCGATAGTGGGCGAACGCCAGCGTTGCCCAACGGTTAGTTCGGCGGGTGGAGATTGCGACGGCTTCGCGGCTAGCCGGGTATTCGATGCACTCGTCGAGGACCATCATGATGTCGCTGCCGAGGGCGATTTGGGTGTCGACGGTGGATTCGGGTGTAAAAAGATGGCGGTCGCCGTTGAGGTGAGAGTGGAAAAGGACGCCGGCTTCGGTGACTTCGCGAATTTTCGACAAGCTCCAGACTTGGAATCCGCCGGAATCGGTCAAAATTGCCCGTGGCCAGTTCATGAATTTGTGCAGTCCGCCTAATTGGCGGATCAGTTCATGGCCCGGCCGCAGGTAGAGGTGGTAGGTATTCGAGAGAATGATTTTGGCGTCGAGATCTTCTTCGATCTGCCGCGGCATTAGGCTTTTGACCGTCGCCTGGGTGCCGACGGGCATGAATACGGGGGTTTCGATGATGCCGTGGGGGGTATGGAGCAAGCCGGCCCGCGCGCCGGTTTGGGGACATTGGGCCTGGAGTTCGAACCGCAGGCCTTCTTTAAGTGCACTCACTGGTTACAATCCTACCGAAAATACCGTTGACGGCCTATTCATAGCGCAGGGCTTCGGTCGGGTTCAATTGAGCGGCTCGGTTAGCCGGCAGCAGACCGAATACCAGACCGACGAGTAGGGAAGTGACAAACGCAACTCCGATGGAGGTCGCCGAGATCGGAATGTCGATGCCGCCGAAGTAGCCGGCCGCCAAGGGCCCAGCGACGCCGACGGCGATGCCGATCATGCCACCGGCGACACTGATCAAGACGGCCTCCAGCAGAAACTGCAGGAGCACCATTTTCTTGGAAGCGCCGAGCGCCATTCTGAGTCCAATTTCGCGGGTTCGTTCGGTGACCGTGACGAGCATGATGTTCATGATTCCGATGCCGCTGATGATGAGGGCAATCGCCGAGACGAGGACAAGAACGCCGGTAAGGATCAGGGAGATGTTTTCAGCCGCCGCCAGAATCGCCGAGAGATTATCGACGTAGTACTTTGCCCCTGGGCGATGCCGGGATTCGAGAAGTTGCTGGACTTGGCGGGTGAGTGGGATCACGTCCTCGGCCCGGCGTGTCTGCACGTACATCGGGTCGATGCGTTCTTCGGCGGTCAGATATTTCATCACCGTTATGGGGATTAGCATCGTTTCGGTCGAGAGTTCGGAGAGACCGAAACTATCGGTCTTTTCGCGGAATGTGCCGATGATGGAGAATTGAAGCCCCCGGATTTTGACGATCCGCATGATCGCGTTCGACTGGCTGCCGTAGAGCCGGGTCGCCAACTTCTGAGTGAGTAGGGCGACGCGGCTGCGCTGCCGCATGTCATCCACTTGCATGGGGCGGCCAGCCAGGATGACTAAATTCCGCATGGGGGCATACTCGTGATCCGAGCCGATGATCTTTACGTCCCGCTCCTTGCCGTCGATGACCATCTGGTCGTAAATCGTCATCACGCCGGTGACGGCGGTCGCCCGCTTGCCGAGGGCGACCCGCGTGGCATCGACGTCGGCGATCTTCACAAAATCCGCATCGACGCTGACCCCGGTTCGGTTGCCGGCTTCAAAGTAGGCGATGATCAGGTTCGAGCCGATACCCCGAATCTGCTCAATCACATAATCGCGGCTAGTGAGCGAAATGGTAACGACGAGGATCACCGATGCGTTGCCGATGACGAGGCCGAGCGCGGTTAAAAACGTGCGGACTTTGTTTGCTTGTAACGCGTAGAAGCTAAAGCGAAGCGCTTCGCGCCAGTTCAAGCGCCGCTCCGGGCCTGGCGCAGGAGCTTCTCGGCATCGGCGCGGGACGGCATCTCCGGATTCAACTCCGCCTTTAGGTACTGCTCCAAGAGCTTGGTGGCCATCGGGAGATTCTTCTTGGCGATGAGATACGTCTGGGCTTTGTCGTAGAGAAGCTTGGGGTTGTTTGGGTCGAGCTTCTCGGCCTTGCTGATAAAGCTCTCGCTCTCGATCAGCCGCCCATGGCGGGCGAGGAACTTGGCGACGTCCAGCAACCGCCCGATCTGCCGGGGCGCAAGTTCCGCCGCCCGTTTCAGGTGCTGTTCGGCCTTGTTGAACTCTTTCCTTTTCTGCGCCAGTTGGGCGGTGGCATAGTAAAATTCCGCTTGATCATTTGCCTTGATCTGCGCCAGCAGCGTTTGGGCCTTGGCCAAACCGCCACCCAGGAAGCCGGGGGCCTCCAAGTAGTACTCGAACAGATCCCCGATTGCCTCGCCATTTTTCGGATCGAGCTGCACCGCTTTCTCGAACATCTGTCGAGCGCGGGTGGCGTAATGCGGGGCGATCAGTGGATTGCCGGATTCGGCCCGCCGCCCATAGGCTTTGCCGAGCCAATGATAGTGATCCGAGAGTTGCCCGTTCAACTGGACGGCTTTTTCCAACAGGTCGGCGGCCTTTTTGAAATCGTCCAACATGAACCGGCATTTCCCGGCCAGGGAGTGTGCTGCGGGGTCGTTCCCCAGCACGGGCTGGAGGATCCGGTAGGCTTCTTCATACTGCGTCCGATGGTACAAATCAGCGGCGCGCGTTATTTCAGCCGGACCTGCCCAAAGGGCGACGCTGGCGAACGCGGCAACCAACAACATCTTCATCATTTCTTTCGATGCTTCCAGCATAACGCGAGTTTCAATCCCGTTTGGAACATCCGCACGGGGAAAAGCATCCAACCGACGTTGCCAATGTAGTATCCTCAGGTTTGGCAAACCCAAGCTCCCCCCGTCGGAGGTCTCCCTTCATGAAATCACTATCACGTTTGTTTTCCCTCTCCGCAGTCGCCCTGCTTTTCACGTTTGGAGCCTTGGCCCAGACGGCTTCCCTCGAAGGGGAAGTGAAAGGTGAGGACGGCAAACTGCTTCCGGGCGCGTTGATCAAGATCAACCGTACCGACATCAAAGGTAACTACAAGGTCAAGACCAACAAAAAGGGCCAGTGGTTCCACGCCGGTCTTCCGCTGGGTCAATACGAAATCGAATGCGAAGTCGACGGCAAGGTTGTCGATACCGTTAAGGGCATTCGCACCCGCCTCGGCGATCCGCTGCCGGTGAACTTCGACCTTTCAAAGAACGTGGCGCGGAAGCAGGCGATGGAAAAGGCCGTGGCGACTGGGCAGGTGACCGAAGAGATGTCTCGCGAGATGACCAAAGAGCAGCGCGAGGCGATGGAAAAGCAGGTTAAAGAACGCGCCGCCGCGATGTCGAAGAATAAAGAGCTGAACGATGCGTTCAACGCCGGCATGGAGAATTTGAAGTCGAAGAACTTCCAGGCTTCAACCGAGGGATTCGCGAAGGCGGTGGAACTGGACCCGAAGCAGGTCGTAATTTGGGCCAACATGGCGGAAGCGTATATGGGATTGGCGGGAACGAAAACCGGCGCGGAGCAGGAGGCCGCTAACACGAAGGGCCTCGAAAGCTACGCGAAAGCGTTGGAGCTAAAAACCGACGACGCTGGCATGCATAACAACTACGCTCTCGCTCTGGCGAAGGTGAAGAAGTTTGACGAAGCCCGGGCCGAACTCGACAAGGCTGCCGCGATCGACCCGACCAATGGGGGTCGTTATTACTACAACCTCGGTGCCATCCTGACCAATATCGGGCAGATGGAAGCGGCCGCCAGCTCCTTCAAGAAGGCTCTTGAGCTCGACCCGAACTACGCTGATGCTCACTATCAGTACGGCATTTATTTGATCGGAAAGGCCCAAGTGACTGCGGAGGGGAAAATCACCCCGGTCCCCGGGACCGAGGAGTCTTTCCAGAAGTACCTTCAATTGAAACCGGACGGCCCGTTTGCCGCCAGCGCCAAGAGTATGATCGAATCGATGGGAGCCAAGGTGGAAACGACCTTTAGGAACCCGAACGCGCCTGCTCCCAAGAAGGGCGCTCCGGCTCCGAAGAAGAAGTAACGAAGCTCGGTAGGAGATAGGGGGCGTCCTATTCGTAGGGCTCCCTTTCGCCATTATATGATCAAGTACCTCATTGGCCTGCTGGTCTCGATCCTCGCGGTAGCCTTTATTCGGGCCATGAGGGGAATGCTTATGAAGAGCTTCAAGGAGGCTTTGCAGCAGGACGCGCCTGCGTCGGCGTCTTCCAACCAGCCTCCGAAGTCCGGAACCCGACTGCGCAAGTGTAATACGTGCGGCACCTTCGCGCCAGAGACGCGAATGCTGCGGCATAGCACCGGCGGTGCGGAAATCTTTTTCTGCTCGCAGGAGTGCGAAAAAAAAGAAGCCTAGCGCCCGTTTCGCAGCAACTTCGCCGCTTGGGCGCTCAGACCGTTGAGCTGGCGCATCTCTTCTTCGGCCTGCTGCACGGACGTTTGAATCCGGGACAGTTCACCCGCGCCGGGATCCAAACCCAACTGTTCCGCTCGACCCTGCACCCGTAGCGAAAGCGTCCGGTATTGGTCGGTGACCTCGCGATAGCGTCGATTGATACTCGCCAGCAGCAGCTCTCGGCGACGGTTCAGATCCTCCAACTCCTGAGCAGATCGAAGGGCCTTCGCGACGCTCACTTCGGCCTTTCCAGCCGCCTCGCGGACCAATTTCTCGCTCGTTTCCAATCGCCCGAGCCGTTCATTCTTCGATTTGAGCTCCGCGTCGGTGGCCGCGAAGACTCTTTTGGCCGCCGCCAGCGATTCGGTTCGCTCGTTTAGCTCCACCGCCATCTTTTCGCGTGCTTCCTTTTCCTGCGCTACGCTGGTTAGCCCTGTTTCGAGATCGTTCCTGGCGGCGGAGAGTTCTTTGCGGACGCCTTCGAGCGCCGCGCGCGTTTCTTCAATGACCTGGATGTATTCAGTCGATAGCGGCGGGTTGGCGCGCCTCTCGGTCCCGCTGGTGGCGTTGACGGCCGACGCAGTTCCGGGCGGCGTTTCCGCCGACCTTTCGACGGAAGGGCCTGGCTTAGAGGGGTCCGCCGGGACGGTCATCGATTGCAGCTTTTGCTCGGCGACCGACCGCTTGCCGCGCTCGCGAAAGAGCGCATCGGAGAGACCGACGACCGAGACGAGCGTCCCTGCGAGAGCGATCCATAGCCATTTGTTTTGCGTTTTATTTTGTCTCATCGGCGCACCGAAAACCGCTGTCGATAGGTCATTTCACAATCCGGGGCCGACAGGCTGACCACCGCGCTGCGCCCCTGCCCCGCGGGCAGCGCCACGATGACGCTCCAATGTTCTCGTACTTGCGCGAACACTTCCGCGACGCCTTCCGGGATCTCCGACAAGCCGCGGCAGATGGTGGCGCTTCCCCCGGTGGCTTCGGCCAACTGCTGTAACCCGCGTTGATAGGCATCATTGATCGAATCGACGCGATAGTGGACGTGGATCAACCACAGCGGCGTCTCCGTACCCAGCAGACCGTCGGTGACCTTCTGGACCTTTTCCCGAATCAGTTGGTCGGGAAACCGGCGGCTCAAATCGCGCGAGTCGCTCGAGTTGATCACGGGATTGGTGAAGTCTTCGCGATAGTTGTGGATGTTGCCATCGGTGCAAAACACGACCGCCACCCTCGCTACCGATTTTTCGAGTAACCGATCGCCTAACTTGGCCGCATCTTCGACGGTTTCGAGTAAACCCGTCTTGCCGCCCCCCGAGTATGCATGGATCGCGGCGATGATCGCCGGGTGGTCTCCGGAGGGATCGAGCAGCACGCGTAGGCCGTCCTGGGAACGCAATACGGCAATCCAAACATTGGCTGGCAGCTGCCCGATCGCTGTCTCCATGGCCGCGCGGGCCGCCTCCGGGAAGACCGTATCGCCAGAAAAGTCGAGGACCAGCAGCACGACGAGATCGCTCGACGGGCCCTTCAACCGCTGCACGTTTGTCGGTTTTCCGTCGATCGTCGCTTCGATCCCGGCCGGGTCACCTTTGGAGACAACCATCGGTACTCGCAGGCGAGTCCGCGGGCCGGGCCCCACTGGAGCCCCCAACGCCATCAGCATCTGGCGCCGATTCAAAAGCTCAGCCTCAAACCGACCTGAATCACCCTACCGCCGCGTGAACCGATAATCCGCCCGGCGTTCACGTTCGGCGCCGACACCGGACCGATGACGGGATCCGGGTCCGCCCAGTTGGCGCCATTGACGAAGTTGAAGCCGGTGGCTTGGACTTCGAGAGCCCGCTCGGTGTCGATCACGATCCGCTTGGTCACCGATAAATCGTGCGCTTGGTTACTCGGATTCCGCAAGGTGGGATGAGTGCGCGGCGCATCTCCCAACGCGAAATTCGTTGGGTTATCAAAGGCGGCGGGATTGAACCAAAGATCGGGTGTCGGCTTGGCGACCTGGGTGTCGACCCCGGGAACGATGTTCACGCGCAGCGCATCGACCAGCCCCCCAGTGTTGTTGAACTGCGGGCGAAGCGCGATCGGCTCTCCGCTCAGCAGCGTTGTCATGCCGCTGATCGACCAACCGTCGACGAAGTATCGTCTCCAGTCGCTGTAGGCCAGCAGCGATTTCTTCGAACCGATCGGCAGTTCATAGACGTAGGAAAGCGAGAGCCGATGGGGAACGTTATAGGCCGTTAGCGACCATTCGTTCGGTCGATGATAGAAATCCTGCACGCCGTAGGGCCCGGAATAGTCGTCATCCTGCTTGGATGCTTCATAGGTCGCGGTTAACGCCAGACCGTTCGAGGAACGCTTTTCGACACGGATCGAGCCGGAGTTCCGCCGGTAGTTGCCTGCGGGCCAGGCGCTATATATATCGAAGCGCTGATACTGGGGGTACGGTCGGAGCTGGCGCCGAAACGCTTCGTTGTTCAAGTCATCCCGGTAGCTCAGGTTCTCGAGTGGAATGGCGTTCGGGTTCGCTGCACTATTGGAAACGAAGAGCCGCTGGCCGCGGGAATGGGCGAAGGTCGCCGCGACGATCACCTGCGCGGGAAGCTCGCGCTCGTAGCTTAAGGAAGCCGATTGATACAACG
>CANNLB010000022.1 GCA_947505565.1 Acidobacteriota bacterium
CAGGCCGCGCAGGCTCGGCACCAACGGGCGAGGAACTCGCCCATCCTGCCGGGCCGAAGCGAGTCCGTTGTGCGCGGTTCCTTAGAAGGGAGCGCCCGACCAGATCCGAGGCTAATCAAGAATTCACACTCGCGTTCTAGACTTGGGTTTACTGATGCTGCGACTTCTTCTGTTTTTCGTTCCAGGGGTTCTGCTTGGCCAGACGCTCACTTGGGTAATACCCGAGAGAACGCGCCTGCTTGCCGGGCAGCGTGTCGACCTGATTTTGGAGGCCCGTGGATTCCCGCTAGCCGCGCCGCTTCGTATCACGGTGAACGGTGAAGTTTGGACAAGTCGCTTCTCGGCTCCTGAGCCAGTCGATCTGGATTGCGATGGTGTCGCCGATTGGCGAGTCCGGCTCAATCTCACGAGCTTCTCAGGCAGCACTCTTTTGCGTGCCGAATCCGGCGCCGCGGTCACTGAACGGAAAATAGAAGTGATTCCGCTTCCCGCTGATTCCAAGCAGAAGAACATCATTTTGTTTGTAGGAGACGGAACCGGCTGGGCATACCGCGATGCAGCAAGGATTGTCGCGAAGAGCGTCCCGGGGCCTGACGGCAAGCCCGGACTCGCCGAAGGCTTCTATCGGCAACTGCAGAATCTTGATCAGATGCCGGTGACGGGATCGGTGCTGACGCACTCGTTGCGATCATTGGTTCCGGACTCGTCCTCAACAGCATCAGCCTGGTCCACCGGCAACAAGACAGTGGACGGCGCGAGTGGCGTTTGGCCGGATGGCACGGACTGTCACTTGGCCGCGAATTTCGGGCCGGAGGGCATGCCCTGGGCCGCGGACAATCCGCGCATCGAGACGCTGTGGGAGTTGCTCAAGCGGACGCGCGGCTATCGCACCGGAGTGGTGACGACGGCTTATGTCGCTGATGCGACCTCCGCAGGCGAAGGATCACACACGATCAACCGAGCGCTTTCTTTCGAGATCGCGCGCCAATACTTTGAGAATCCACTTCTCGAAGGCAAGCCCTCCTACGATGTTCTGATGGGCGGCGGGCTCGAGGACTTCGAGTCCGGGATTCGCCAGGACCGCCGGGATCTGCTCAGCGAGTTTCGAGCGCGGGGCTATCGAGTCGCCACCACGGCCAAAGAACTGCGTGCCATTCCCGCCAACCAACCGAAGATCCTGGGTCTATTTCGAAAACCCAATAAAGTGGCAACGGGTCCGCTGGGCCTGAACGCAACCGCCAACGGCAACATGGATGTCGCCTACGACCGCTTGGGACTGATTCGACCGGGCAGCGAGCCTTTACCGGAAATGGGGAGTTGGACCGACCAACCTTTTCTCCCGGAGATGACCCGCCGCGCCATTGAGGCATTGAGTAGTCCGGACCGCAAGACCCCCTTTGTTCTGCTGGTCGAAGGTGCTTCGATCGACAAACAGTCGCATCGCAACCATGCGGCTGGCACCATTTGGGATGCGATTGAGTTTGATCAGGCGGTTGGCGTCGCGCGCGAGTGGATCTCGAAACGGCCCGACACGCTGCTGCTTGCTACCGCCGACCACGATCAAACCATGTCCATTTTAGGAGTCGCGGACATCGGGGATGCCGACTTGCAGAGCCGCGAACCCATTTACGAGATGGTTGTGGAAAGCCCGATTGGCCGCCAACGCGCTCGAGTGCATGCCGATATCGTCACCAATGTTCGCGGCCCATACAATTGGTCTGCCCGCGAGGACCCCAATTCCAGCGGCGTTCCCGGCCCCCCGCGCAAGAAGGAACAGGCCCGCGCCCTGCGAGGTGGCTTTCCAGATTATCAGGATGCCAACGGCGATGGATATCCGGAAAACCAGGAAGCCGATGGCAAAGGGCGATTGCGAATAGCGGTCGGATTTCGCACGGGGGAACACGCTGGCTCTAATGTGCCGGTATCCGCGGAGGGGGCCGGAGCCTGGCTCTTTACGGGTGTGATGGATCAGACTGATCTAATGTTTAAGATGGCGGCGGCGTTGGGCGATACGCGGGTGGAGGATGAGTTGCTGCGGCGGATCCAGGCGAACCGCCGCAATCCAGTGACTCCGGGAAAGGCTGCTAACGGAACGCCGGTTCGTACACAGAATCGATTTGGAACTCGGTGACGCCCAGCTTCTTCATCCGGCGCACGTCATCGCTGCCGATGCGAATAGATTCCGCCATATCACTACCGTAGTGAAAGGTGTTGATGCTGGGAACGACGGCGACCTGATGGCTTTGTGCGAACTTCACCATTGTTGGCGTGAGCGTCTTGCCCCATTCGAAAAGAAAGTACAGCTTGGAGACATCCTCCCCTTTTAGCACGGCCTCCTTCAATTGCTTGGTGTTGACGGCTACCCGGGCCTTACCGCGAAAGTGTTTCCAGGCGGACTCCAGGCCGATGAAGTACGTGGACTCCAGCATTCCGGCCGCGCGCAGTTCCTTCTCGATCTCATCATAGAAGGCCTCACCATGCTCTGGTTCCTTGATGTCGAGCATCAAGCCTAAGCGTCCGCGACACGCCCGCACGAGTTCATGGAAAGTCATCGGCGCGGTGTTGCCGGGGTTGGCGCGGAGCAGGAGCACTTCGGCCAGCGTCATGTCGACGGCCTGGCGGGAATCTTTATAGCGCACAGGCCGCGCAGGCTCGGCACCAACGGGCGAGGAACTCGCCCATCCTGCCGGGCCGAAGCGAGTCCGTTGTGCGCGGTTCCTTAGAAGAAGCGCATGAAGTCGGGGTCGTGCTGGGTGATGATCTTTCCATCGCGAGTCTCGCGAATGTCGGACTCGATCATCCAGTAGCCGTGCTTGACCGCGGCTTCGAGCGATGCCGGACTGTTTTCGGAATACCTCCCGTCTACAACGCCACCGCGATGCGCGATCCACTTCTGATGCGGGTCCTGGGCGGCTAGCGCCGCCGTGGCAAGGGCAAATAGTGCAAGTTTCATAGTCGGGGAGGAGAAGCGACGAACCGGCTGCGGACGGGCGCGGGCGCCGGGCGTCCTTGAATGGCCAGATAGAGTATGTCGTTAAGTTCGGCGTCGTCGATGCGGTCCGATCCGTCGAAGTCCAGCGCGGCGGATCGGCTCGCGGTAGTGGATACTTCGGGGTTCTTGTCGGTAAGCGAGACACGCGCCGACAGACGCTTGTAGGGGCGAAGATCGGGTTTATTCTGAAAGACTGACTCCATCGGCGGCGCGGCAGCGTCGAAGTGGGTCATCGGAGGCAGGCTCAGAATCACCTCGATCGTTTTGAGCATCGAGATACTGCTGTAGTGAGTCGAATCCACCACACCCCGCTTGGTGTATGCCGAGATCACGTAGGCGGGAGACCGATGGGAATCGACGTGATCTGGCCCTGTCTGCGCGTCGTCTTCCAGCACGAAGAGCGCGGTGTCTCTCCAGAACCTGCTCGTCGACAACGCCTCAACCAACATTCCGAGAGCTTGATCGTTATCGGCTACGCAGCGCACAGGCCGCGCAGGCTCGGCACCAACGGGCGAGGAACTCGCCCATCCTGCCGGGCCGAAGCGAGTCCGTTGTGCGCGGTTCCTTAGAAGGATTGCGGCGTGCATGCCCCGGGCTTGGTTCCTTCCGTGTGGTCGTTGCCGATTGTGATGAGTGTCAGGTCGGGCATGCCGCCGTCGCGTTCCCACTTGCGGAGGTCATCGATCACCACCTGCATCCGGATCTGGTCGGAAAAGGCCCGATCATGCTGGCGGAAGTTCATGGCGGTGTGGGGAGCGAGCACGGGATCGGTCACGCTCGCGATCTGAATACCGGTTGGCGGCGGCTCCGGTAGATTTACCGCGGAGAATCCATAGTTGCGGATCGTCTTGCCGGCGCGCAACGCGGCATCCCAAATGTGGCCGCCGGGCGCGGTGCGGATCCCTTCCTTGGTGGGCTCCGCCTTACCGCGCGGACCGCGGCGCGCGTATGACATCGGCATGGTCTTCTGTGTTGTGTCGGGCGCAATAGCGGAGGTGGTCCAGTAGTATCCATCGGCGCTAACGTCGGCGTTGACATAGAAGTTGTCGAGCAGTGCAAACTCCCGCGCCAGTTGATGATGGTTCGGAGTAACCGCTTCCCCAAAAAGCACCAGCGACTTGTCGCCGTTTCCGATTGGCAGATCCCCCAGCACTTGATCGTAGGTGCGATTCTCTTTCATCAGCAGGATCACATGCTGAATCGGCGCGGGCAACGGCTTCCGTTGCAGTACCGCGTCACGATAGGGCGTGAGCGAAAGCACGCGCTCCCGGTGGGCCTTGAGCGCTGCCGCATCCCATGGGGCAACGAACTGCACCGTGCCGTTCTGGATCCTAAGAACGTACTCAACCGTGGTGGGATCTGCGGGCGTGGCCGAGGGTTGAGGCCCGCGGGGATTCGGTTTCGAACCGCCGCCGCGTCCATTGAGGATCGCCAATTGTCCGTTCGCAACCCAAGCTGCGGCCGTGGGATACCAACCTGCCGGAATGTATCCGGTTAGGCGAACCGGGGCTCGCGAAACGTCGATCAGCGCCACGGTATTGGCGTCCGAACAGACGGTCGCCAGTGTCTTGCCATCGGGCGACAGCGACAGCGCACTGGGGGTCATGCCAACTGGTTGCTTCGCCGTGAATGCGAGGTTAACGGTCTCGCTTGGTTTCCAGGAGTTCTGCCGCTTCTCGTAGAATTCGACGTGATTTGTATTTGCCGTGGCCACGGCGAGTCGCGGACCTACCCAAGCCAGTTCGGTAGGATGCGGCCCCGTTGGAACCGTCATCGAAGCCTCACCGGTGCTGATGCGATAGCTGGCCATGCCAGCACCGGTCCAGTGGGAAACCCACACCTGATCTGCATCTTTGGCGTCCGCCAGCAGCGCATACGGCCCGGAACCTGTGGTGATGCTGCGATCTACCCCGCCATCGTGCAGACGGACGACGTGAACTCGATTCCGTGGCAGATCCGCCACGAGCAACTTCTCCCCGACCAGCAACAGATCGCCCAGCAAGTGCGACTGACCCGCTTCGGCGGCGATTGAGGTGAGATCGATTTCTCCGGCGGCGGTCAGCCTTCCGGCGGCGTCGACCGCGAAGCGCGCGATGCGCATCAACGGGCCGAGGGATGCATAGAGAGTGCGGCCATCGGCGGCGAGGGCGAGTCCGCGCCAGGCATTGGCAAGCGGAAGGCGCTGCCGTTCCGTATGCCCAACCGTATCCAGCACTGAGATCGAAGGCGGTTGAAAGCCGCCATTCAGTACAAACAGGGTTTTGCCGTCCGAGGTGGCCACTCGCGACATCGGCATTGTTCCGACGGGAATCGAAACGCCCGCTGGCTGAATGCGCCACCCAGTGTTCAGCAGTGTGGTTCCGCCGGGTTCGGGTCCTACGACTTGGGCCAACAGCAGAAGCGGGAGCAACATTTTAGAAGTACACCTTTAATCCAAGTTGAATGCTGCGGCCAGGTAGAGCGGAGGTGATGACGCCGAACGTTCCGCTGGACGCATTGGTGTTCGGCTGATCATAATTGACCTGATTGAAGGCGTTAAAGAATTCCGACCGGAACTGCAGCCGAAAGCGCTCCGAGAGTTGAAAACTCTTGGCGACGGTGAAATCCCAATTGCGCAGACCGGGGCCATAGACCGTACCGCGGCCAGCCGTGCCGTAAGACGTCACCGCGGGCCGATACGCCCCGGTATTGAACCAACGGAAGTTGGTTGGATTGTCAACGGTGATGGCTTGCCCGGGGACCACGTCCGCGCGCTGCCCACGCTCCGCGGCTCCCAGTTGGCAGTTGGTTCCGCATTCAGCGCTGGAAACGGTGTTGACAAGCCCAGTACGAGCCGTCCAAATGCCACTCACCTCCCATCCGCCGAAGACGCCATCCGCCATGCGATTCATATTCGAAGCCATCCGGCGGCCGCGGCCAAAGGGCAGTTCATAGACCCAATTGGTAACGGAATTGAACTTGACGTTCATGAGATCGGGACCCCATTCATTGGCGAAATTGTAGGCGTCCTGCGTGGATGCGCCGCCATCGCCCCAGTTGGGAGCGTTGGTCAAAACCCGGCCCCAGGTGAAGGAATTGAGGAAGCTGAAGCCGCTGCTCCAGCGCTTTTCGATCCGCGTCTGAAAGCTTTGGTAGGACGTCGAGCCGCCGGAATCCATGTATTGGATATCGTTAAAGGCGGGATAGGGTCGGCGATCCGCGAGCGGGGCCGGGCCCGGAACGCGGGCTTGGTTGGCGTTGTAGAAGCGGGACAGTTGCAGGCCGCGGTTTCCAACATAGCCAGCTTCCAGCAGTAGCCCCTTGGCGAGTTGATACTGCATCGTAAAGTTCCACTGGTGTACCAGCGGATTCGATGTGGTCGGATCGTTACCACGCAATATTTGGTCGCGAGGCGTCGCGGTGGCAAGAAAGTTGGCCGGGGGGCCGCTACGCAACGTAATCAACTGCGCAGCGGGAGTGGCGCGGTTTTGGGTGCGGGCAAGATCCACGACAAAAGGCGCGTTCATGCCAAGCAAGCCTTCGCGGCCCTGGCGGTTGGTGAAGTTGTAAAAGGTGCCGTAGCCCGTGCGAATCACCAGACGCGGCATCGCCGTCCACGCCAAGCCGATGCGGGGGGACCAATCATTGCGGTCGGGTTTGATGAGCGCGCGAGAGAAGGTGTCGCCGTCCTTGGCGAAGACGCGGGTTCCGTCGCCAAGATTGAAGTTCGCCAACCGGTTGAACTTTTCGACAATTGGACGACCATATTCATACCGGACTCCCAGGTTGAGAGTGAGTCTCGAAGATAGTCGGTAGTCATCCTGAAAAAAGAAGAAGTTCAAGTCCTTGCGGTTATAGATCACCGAATAGGAGGTCTGCGAATGTGTGGCCGGCATGCCCAGCAGAAAGTCGCCCCAGGGGTTGTTGGAGAAGATATTCTGCGAGAACCGAAAGGTTCCGATGAGGGCCGAAAGATCCATGACGGCGGTCTGGATGTATTGCTTCTCAGCCCCGAACCGCAACGAATGCTTGGCGCGTTGCAGGTTCCATGTGTTGTTCAGCACATAAACGTTAGGAATCTGGAACTGCGGGGTGGAGGTGTGGCGGCCGAAAGCGTCCATGCCATCGAACAGAAACTTGGGCCAGCCGCCGTTGATCGCGGCGGCATTTGGCAGGTTTGGAATGCCCGTCAGTTCGCTGGCGCCGGCGGAGCCCGCGTTGGGCGGCCGAACCGCCGCGTTCAGGCGCGTAAAGCCCATCCGGAATTCTGAGAGCGTGGTCGGATTCACCGTCCAGTTGGGGCTCAGCACCGCATGATGCGCCTTCGTGGCTGTTGTTCCGAAGCCATCGTTGTTCGACGTCTCGACGAAACCACCGACCGGACCGGGGCGAAAGATTTCCAGATCAGAGTAGGAGTAGCGGGCGAAGAGTCGCAGCTTGTCGCTGAAGTAGTGGTCGTCCCGGGCGTCGAACTTATCGGTACGGTTGCTGTTGGTGACGGTGTTGAGAAAGAGTCCGGGAATTGGCAGCGTCGCGATGGTGCTGGGCACGGGAAAGCTCTTGTCCGCAAGAATCCGCACCGCGACGGGATCGAAGCGGCTGGCTGGAATCAGGCCATTGGGGAAAGGCGTGTTCGTCGTCGGGTCAACAGGTACGATGCGCAGCGCGCCCGTGATCGGCACGTTGTTGAAATCGCCGCGCTGCAGTTGAACGGTGGGAACGGTACGGGTGTACGTCGTGCCTTGACGCTCGCGCTCGCCTTCGAAGTTGACGAAGAAAAAGGTCTTGTCTTTGCGGATAGGTCCGCCGAGGTTGGCGCCGAACTGGTTGAAACGCAACTTCGGCTTTTTGCCGTCCACGGTTGGAGTCCAACCTTTGGCGTCGAGTTTATCGTTGCGAAAAAATTCCCATAGGGTTCCCCGGAAACCATTGGTGCCACTCTTAATGGTGACGTTTACAACGCCGCCGGCGCTGCGCCCGTATTCAGCAGAATAGCTGTTCGTCTGCACCTTGAACTCAGCCACGGCGTCGACCGAAGGGCGAACCACGTCCACCCGCTCCCCGCGGAAGCTGGTGGCGTTGGAGTTGTTGTCCACCCCGTCGAGCATATAGTTGTTCTGCAGCGAACGGTTGCCGTTAACGTTTATCGCCCCGCCAATGCGCTGGCGGGGATTCACGGCCGTGCCGGGTGCCAACAGGACAAGCTGCGTGTAGTCGCGCTTGTTCAGCGGCAACTCGCGGATCTCATTCAGTCCGACCACTTGTCCGCGCGAACTGGTGTCGGTTTCAAGAAGAGGGGTAGCGTCGGCAAGAACGGTAACCTGCTCGTTGATCGACCCAGGTTGCAGCGAGATATCGATGCGCAGGCGGTCGCCCACCCGCAAGGCCGGGATCGAGGTCTCGGCCGCTTTGAATCCCGCCTGCTCGACCCGAACCTTATACGCGCCAATGCGCAAGCCCGCAAAGGCGAAAACGCCCTCGTCATTGGTTACAATCGAACGCTCAGCGTTGGTGTCGGCGCTGCGAATCTGGACCTTCGCCTTGGCGATAACCGCACCAGACGAATCCCGAACCACGCCCAGGACCTCACCGTATTCAAACTGGGCGGCTAGGGGCAGCGAGGATAGGACGAAAAACGCGATGAGTTTACGCATAATGTTAATTCACGCTATCGCCCGAGCTTGTCGCGCAAGTGACGGAAAAGTGAAAATCGCGCGACAAGAACTTCAGGTGCCTAGGAGCAACAAACCGGGCTCTAACGGAGCAGGGGGAGTCGCTTGGATATTGCGGTGTTTGACGCCGATCCCTGGCCGGTTCCCGAATAGCGATTGGAGACCCTGCGGGTCGCCAGGAAGACCGCCATATCGCTGTTCGACGCGAAAATCTATTTTTGGTCCGGATCATAACCGACTTGGATCGCGGTATGTTGCGGGCGATTCTACGCCGGGCAGGAGTCGAGTTGAACTGATGAGGATGTTTGTTGTCGGTGGCCGGAATCGGTTGCGGAGCCCTACGGCCGAGGCGGTTTGGGCCAAATATCGAGGCGTCGAGACCGTGTCGGCCTGGACCAGTGCGGACGCGGGTAATCCACTCTTTCGACCTGGTCGAATGGGCGGATGTGGTTTTCGTGATGGAGAAGGTTCATCGGAAACGGCTCAATAAGACCCTCAAATCCGGACTTCGCAACAAGAAGTTCGTCGTGCTGGGCATCGCCGATCGATACGGATACATGGACCCGGCGCTCGTCTAAATCCTGAAGACGAAGCGCTCTTGCTACACACAGGAATTGACTCCGGACCCCGGAAGGAATAGGCTCAATGCCGGGAGACTGCGATGATTCAGCTCAAAGTAAATGGTTCGGCCAGGAAGTTTGACGGCGATCCGGAGATGCCGCTGCTCTGGTACCTCCGCGATGTGCTCAACTATACGGGAACGAAGTTCGGCTGCGGAGCCGGCCTTTGCGGCGCGTGCACCGTCCACGTAAACGGCGAGGCGATCCGCAGTTGCGTCACCACCATGAAAGATGCCGCCGGCAAAGCCATCACTACAATCGAAGGGCTCGGCGCCAAGCAGGAACATCCTCTGCAGGCGGCCTGGAAGCAATGCAACGTATCCCAATGCGGATACTGCCAAAGCGGGCAGATCATGCAGGCCGCCGCGCTCCTCAAAGCAAAACCGAAGCCGTCCGACGCGGACATCGACACCGCCATGCAAGGCAACATCTGCCGCTGCGGAACCTACCAGCGAATTCGGCAGGCCATCAAGATTGCCGCGGAGGTGAAGGCATGAATCGCATTGAACGAGTTTCCCGACGTGGCTTTTTAGGCACCGCATTCGGCGCGGGTGCGCTCGTGCTCGGCGTGCAAATCAACGAGGTCGAAGGCGCCACTCCGGCTTGGATGCCAAGCGTCTACCTCGGCATCGAGCCGAACGGCACCGCCGTCATCGTCGCCCACCGGTCCGAGATGGGGACCGGAATTCGAACGGTCCTGCCGATGGTCGTCGCCGATGAGCTCGAAGCCGATTGGAAGAAGGTGCGCATCGAGCAGGCGCTGGGCGACGTGAAATACGGCTCGCAGAATACCGACGGCTCGTGCTCCATCCGCGATTTCTACGATGCTATGCGCGCCGCCGGCGCCACCGTCCGGCTCATGCTCGAACAGTCCGCCGCCAAGAAGTGGAACGTGCCAGTCTCGGAATGTAAAGGCCAGAACCATTTTGTCGTCCACGCCAAAAGTGGCAAGAAAGCCGGCTACGGCGAACTCGTCAAAGTAGCTTCCACTCTTCCAGTGCCGAAAAAAGGCGAGTGGACACTGAAGCCCGAAAGTGAGTTCCGCTACATCGGCAAAGAGATGCCGACCATGGAGCAGGGCGACCATACCCGCGGCGCTGGCAAGTTCGGCATCGACGCGAAGATGCCGGGAATGCTGTACGCCTCCATCGAGCGGCCCCCGGTCCTCGGCGCGAAGTTGAAAAGCTTCGATGACACCGCGGCCAAGCAGGTCAAGGGCGTCGTGCGGACGGCAACCATCGATGCCTTCAAACCCCCGCATAACTTCCAGGCGTTGGGCGGTGTCGCTGTGTTGGCCGATAGCACGTGGGCCGCGGCCCAGGGCCGGAAGAAGCTGAAAGTCGAGTGGGACCTGGGCCCCAATGGCAGCTTTGATTCGGCCAAAGACAAAGCCGAAATCATGGCAAAGGCGATGCAGCCGGGCAAGGTTGTCCGCAACATCGGCGACGTCGACAAAGCCTTCGCCGCGGCGACCAACCTGCATGAGGCGTCTTACTACATCCCGCTGCTCTCGCACGCTCCCATGGAACCGCCCGCCGCGGTCGCCGAATGGAAGGATGGCAAGGTCGTCACCTACGCCGCCACCCAAAATCCGCAAGCTGTGCAGGAATCCGTCGCGTCCGCCATGGGCATCAAGAAAGAGGATGTCACCTGCCACGTAACCCTTCTCGGCGGCGGGTTCGGGCGCAAGTCAAAGCCCGACTACGTCTGCGAAGCGGCGATGCTTTCAAAGACCGTCGGCAAGCCGGTGAAGGTCGTCTTCAGCCGCGAGGACGACATCAAGTTCGACTTTTACCATGCCAATGCCGGCATGTACATGAAGGCCGCCCTGGA